>NZ_JAVRFL010000028.1:0-96281 GCF_031845925.1 Micromonospora reichwaldensis
GGTCGGGGGCGGGGGCGGGCGGGTTTTGGGTGGAGGGCTGCGGGTAGCCGGGGCGGACAACGGCATCGGCGGAACGCGGCGGTGCGACGGCACGGGGAGGCAGCGGTGGGGTATCGGGCGCGCGACGGGGAGCTGCCGGTCGATCCGGCGCACGCCGAGGACGAGGCCGGCCAGGCCCGGCTGGTGCAGGTCGAGGCGGACACCGACGTCCCGGCGCCGGACGACACGACGACGAGGCCCGACATCGTCACCGAGGACGACGGGTCGGGCATGGCGGGTGGCGCGTCGGGCAGCTCCAGCGGCGGCTCCGGCATGCCGGGCCACCCGGACGCGGCCCGCTGAGCGCGGCGGGGCACGTTTGCGGGCAGGCCACGGGGGCAGGAGAGCGGCATGACCGATCAGAACCGTACCGACCGGGCCGCCACCGACGAGCCGGACGGCGCCACCGCCATGCAGGCGTCGCTGCGTCCGCCGGGCGAGTCCCTGCGCAGCACCGACGACACCGGCGACGACTTCGCCGACCTGCCGGCCGAGGACCGGCGGTCGGCCCGGGAGGTCAGCCGCGCCGGCTACGACGTGGACGCCGTCTCCGGCACCACCGACCCGAGCCGCACCGAGTGACCTGAGCGCCGGCCCGCCCGCCGGTCCGATCAGCGACCGGCGGGTACCGCCGCCGCGCGGGCCTCGGTCATGCCCCGGTTGGCCAGCGCGTCGGCGCGCTCGTTCTCCGGGTGGCCGTTGTGCCCCTTCACCCACAGCCAGGTGACCTCGTGCCGGGCGCACGCGGCCTCCAACCGCTGCCACAGGTCGGCGTTCTTGACCGGCTGCTTCGCGGCGGTCCGCCAGCCGTTGCGCTTCCACGAGGCCAGCCAGCTGGTGATGCCGTTGCGCACGTACGTGCTGTCGGTGTGCAGTTCGACGGTGACCGACCGGGTCAGGCTCTCCAGGGCCTGGATGGCCGCCATCAGCTCCATCCGGTTGTTGGTGGTCGGGGTCGCCTCGCCGCCGCACAGTTCCCGCTCGTGCGCGCCGTAGCGCAGCACCACGCCCCACCCGCCGGGGCCGGGGTTGCCGCTGCACGCGCCGTCGGTCCAGATCTGCACGACCCTGCCGGCCGTCTCGTCCACCATGCCGGCAACCTACCGAATCCGCACCGCCTCCCCCGCCGTCGGGCGGCGGCGCCGCGCGGACGACCTGCCGCGCGAACCCGCCCGACGGTCGGCACGTCGCCGCGACGAAGTCCTCGTCCGCCCCGCCGGCCCGGCGTCCGGCGGCGGAAAAGGCCGTGACCCGGCTTCCGGCCGCTGGCAGGATGACCTCCCGTGACGGGGAGCTGGGACAACCTACGGGCCGAGGTACGCGGCAGGATCGACGAGCTGGTGGCCTCCGGCCGCGAGGCCGGCGTGCAGGTGGCCGCCTACCTGCACGGGACGCGGGTGGTGGACGAGGTGGCGGGCGTGGCCGACCGCGCCACGGGTCGGCCGCTCACCTCCGGCACGCCGATCTGGAGCGTGTCGACCGGCAAGGGACTCACCGCGACCGTGGTGCACGTGCTCGCCGAGCGGGGCCTGCTCGACTACGACCTGCGGATCGCCGAGGTGTGGCCGGAGTTCGCCCGCCACGGCAAGGACGGGGTCACCCTGCGACACGTGCTGACCCACACGGCGGGCGTGCCCGCGCTGCCGCCCGACGTCACCGTCGCCGATGTCACCGACTGGGACCGGATGTGCGGGATCGTCGCCGACAGCGTGCCGCTCTCGGCGCCGGGCGACGTGCTCGCGTACCACGCCTGGACCTTCGGCTGGCTGGTCGGCGAGGTGGTCCGCCGGGTCACCGGTCGGCGGATCTCGCGGGTGCTCGCCGAGGACGTCGCGGGGCCGCTCGGCGTGCCCGGCGAGCTGCTCTTCGGGGTGCCCGAGGCCGAACTGGGCCGGCTGGCCCCCGTCGCCGACCGCAACCTCTCGGCCCTGCTGGACTGGGCCGCCGCCAACCTGCCGAACTTCGACCGGGTCGCGCCGCCCGGTCTCCGGCCGGACGCCAGCGTCGGCACCCGGGACGACTTCCTCCGCGCCGACGTTCCGGCCACCGGGACGATGTCCGCCCGGGCCGTCGCCCGGATGTTCGCCGCGCTGATCGGCGAGGTCGACGGCGTACGCCTGATCTCGCCCGAGCGGCTGCGCGAGGTCAGCGCCGTCGCGGTGCGCGGCACGGAGTGGGTCTTCGGCCAGGAGGGGAGCTTCGGCCTGGGCTACGCGGTCGAGCCGGACGGCGCGTTCGGCTCCGCGGGCAGCGGCGGCAGCCTCGCCTACGCCTATCCGGACCTCGGCCTGACCGTGGCGGCGACGAAGACGCTGCTCGGCGCCGGCGACGGCGACCCGATGGAGGAACTGCGCGTCCTGATCCGCGACGCCGTCCGCGTCAGCTGAGGCGGCTCATCCGTCGGCGTCGGCCCGGTCGCCGACCACCGGTCGCGGGACCGTCCAGGTCGCCGCGCGCCGGGTCGGGTCGACGCGGTCGCGGAGCCGGGCCACGGCGTCGCCAGCGGTGGCGGCGACCATCGGCCGCAGCCGGGTGGTGCTCATCAGCGCCACCTCCTCCGCCGGGGTGGTCGCGCCGTCGAGGAACCGCAGCACCCGCTCGGCGGGATTGCGGTCGAAGAGCCGGCCGAAGAAGTCGGGCCCGCCGACGCCGCCGGCGTCCAGCGCCCGGAGCGCGACCGCGTCCATCCAGCGGTGCCGACGGGGGTACGCGGAAGCGGGCACCGGCGGGCGGCCGGCCGCGAGGGCGCGGGCGACCTGCTCGGCCTGGCGGTGCATGGCGGAGAAGGTGAAGCCGGTGGAGGGTCGGGTGGCGCCGCCAGCCGTGCCCAGGCGGACCACCCGGGGCGAGGGTCGGGCCTCGAACGGGCCGTCGGTCATCGGGATCACCCCGTTCTCCACCTCGCGGACGGTCAACCGGGCGGGGTCGAGGCCGAGCAGGTCCCGGTAGCCGGCCAGCGCCGCGTCGTAGCCGGCGTCGGTGAGCAGGTCGGGACCGAACTCCGTGTACTCCACCAGGGCGTACCGGTCGCTGACCGGCAGGACGTACCCGAACGACACGCCCCGGACGGGCTGCGGGGTGCGGAAGTCCATCAGGACGGCCCGGGCCGGGTCGAAGACCGGCGTTGCGGACTCCAGCCACCAGCCCCGGAAGTGCTGGAGCCAGTTGGTGCGCCCGGGTCGCCGGGGCGGCCGGGGCCGGGAGTCCAGCACCCAGGACGCGCGGACGGCCGGCCCGGCGCCGCCGGCGCGTACCGTGACGTGCCCGCCGTCGTCGTGCAGGGCGTCGACGGGCGCGACGATCCGTCGCACACCGAGCCGCCGCTCGGCCTCGGCAGCCCGGGCGTAGACCGGGCCGGAGCGCAGCATGGCGTACCGCAGGGGGGCCAGCTCGAGCACGCGGCGGCCGTCGGGTGTCGCCACCTCGACCTGGTCCCAGCTCGCGGCCAGCAGCGGGTCCAGGTCGCTGCCGGGACGGTCCCAGAACGCCCAGGTCCGGTCCTGGCCGCGCCGGTGGACCGGGTCGACGACGGCGACCCGGAGGTCCCGCACGCCGTGCCGCTCCAGGGCCGCGAGGACCAGCGACGCGGCGCCGCCGCCGCCGACCAGCGCCAGGTCGACGTCCAGCGCCGCGGAGGTGTTCACGCCGCCCACGCTGCCACACCACCGGGGGCGCCCGGGCACCGACCGGCCCGGGTCGGGGGCGTCGGCCGGTCGCCGGACGGCGGTAGGGTGCCAGCGGTCGCCCCCGGGCGACGGCCACCGCGCAACCGGGAGGACGCCCGCCGATGAGCATCACCGCCGCCAACGCGCTCACCGCCCGTTGGGCGTCCACGGTGGACAACGGGCAGACGGTCGTCTCCGGCGCCGGCGTCTATCCGCTGCTGGCGCTGCTCGCCCGCCACGCGACCGGTCCGGTCCGCGACGAGTTGCTCGCGGTCGCGCCGGAACCGGCCCGGTTCGACCTGGACCGCTCCCCCACCACTCGGCTCGCGCTCGCCGCCTGGGCGCGGCGGGACCTGCCGTTGGCCGACCGGTGGTTGCGGGAGGTGCCGGCGGTCATGCGCGGGGAGCTGACCGGCGATCCGGCGCACGACCAGCGGGCCCTCGACGGGTGGGCCGCGACCCACACCGACGGCCTGGTCCCCCGGATGCCGGTGCGGGTCACCCCGGCGACCGCGATGGTGCTGGCCAGCGCACTGTCGCTGCGCACCGAGTGGGCCGCGCCGTTCCGCGACGCCTGGTGCCAGCCGTCCGCCGGGCCGTGGCACGGTCGCCGGCTCGTCGGGCTGAGCCGGACGAGCTACGACCTCGACGCGCTGCGGGCCGCCGACACCCCCGCCGGCCCGCTCAGCCTGCTGACCGTGCGGGGCGCCGAGGACGTCGACGTGGTGCTCGCCCTGGGCGCGCCGCAGCACGGGGCGGCGGAGGTGCTGCCGGCCGCCGTCGGCGCGCTCGAGGTGCCGGCCGCGCTGCCCGTCGCCGCCGGCCCCGGCGTCGACGAGCAGGTCGTCGACGCCCTCGACGACCGGCCGGAGCTGCTCGTCCGCACCGTGGCCTTCACCGTCTCCGCCGACCACGACCTGCTGAAGCGGGCCGCGCTGTTCGGCCTGTCCACCGCGGCCGGCGACGGCGACCACTTTCCCGGCATCTCCCGGCTCCTGGCGGTCTCGCAGGCGCGGCAGAGCGCCACGGCCACCTTCAGCGCGACGGGTTTCCGCGCCGCCGTGGTCACCGCCGTCGCCACGCGGGCGGGTTCCGCCCGCCCGCGGCTCACCGCCCGCAGGCGGCGGGTATGTTTCGACGTCGACCGGCCCTTCGGCTTCCTCGCCGTGCACCGGCCCACCGGGCTGGTGCTGCTCGCCGGCTGGGTGACCGAGCCCGACGCCGCGACGCCCGACGCTCAGCGGTCCCCGGCCCGCTTGCGGTAGACGACCTGCCGGCGCAGCGGACCGGAGGCGACCTCCGGGTCGTCGAAGTCGTCGGCCGGATCGGTGGTCATGCCGAGGCGACGCATCACCGCCTGCGAGCGCAGGTTGGTCGCGGTGGTGATGGCCAGGATCTCCGGCAGCCCGACGGTGTCGAAGCCGTACCGCAGGACGGCCCGGGCCGCCTCGGTGGCGTAGCCGTGGCCCCAGGCGGAGCGGGCGAGCCGCCAGCCCGCCTCCACGCCGGTGACCGGCACACCCTCGTCGACCCGGTCGAGCCCGGCGAAGCCGACGAACGCGCCGCCGGCGCGGACCTCGACGGCCCAGAAGCCGTAGCCGAGCCGGTCGAGGTCGGCCTGGAACGCGCGCGCCGAGGCGGCGGCCTGCTCGGCGGTGAGCAGCGGCCCGAGGTGCTCGCGCACCTCCGGATCGGCGTTCATCGCGGCCCACGGCGAGAGGTCGGACTCCCGCCAGTCGCGCAGCAGCAGCCGTTCGGTCCTGATCTCCGTCACCGCGCGACCCTACGCGCCGGGCAGCCGCCGGGGCACGCGGATTCGCGCCGGCCGGTCAGTCCCGGGGGATGGCCTCGATGGTCGCCATGTTCCGCTCGCCCCAGTCGCCGAGCGGCATCAGCGCCTCGTTGAGGGACCGGCCGAAGTCGGTCAGCGAGTATTCCACCTTCGGCGGGACCTGCCGGTAGACCTCGCGGTGCACGAGGCCGTACGCCTCCATCTCGCGCAGTTGCTGGATCAGCATCTTCTCGCTGATCCCGGTGATCCCCCGGCGCACCTCGGCGAAGCGGCGGGGACCCCCGTCCAGCTCCCACAGGATCAGCGCCTTCCACTTGCCGCCCACGACGTCGATCGCGGCGTCGAGCCCGCACGTGTAGGTCCGCTTCTTCACGTCGCCCCGCTCTCACTTACCAAAAGGTGAGTACCTGAGAAAATAGTCGGTACTTGATGCTTCGCGCGTACGGAAACAGGATGGGACCGGCCCGGCGGCACGCGCAAGGGCCGAGCCACCCCGTCCACGAAGGAGCACTTCCGTGACCGACCGCGACCTCTCCCCGGTGACCGTGCTGGGCCTCGGGCCGATGGGCCGGGCCCTCGCCGGCGCGCTGCTGGCCGCCGGCCACCCGACCACCGTCTGGAACCGCACGGCCGCCCGGGCCGATCCCCTCGTCGCACGTGGCGCCCGGCGGGCGCCGACCGTGGAGGAGGCCGTCCGCGCGAGCCCGCTCGTGCTCGCCTGCGTCATCGACTACGCCGCCGTCCGCGCCGTCGTCGAGCCCGCGGTCGAAGCCCTCGCCGGGCGCACCCTGGCGAACCTGACCGCCGACACCCCGCAGCGGGCCCGGGCGATGGCGGCCTGGGCCGCCAGGCAGGGCGTCGACTACCTCGACGGCGCGATCATGACCCCGGCCCCCACCATCGGCGGGTCCGCGGCGCTGGTGCTCTACAGCGGGCCCGAACGGGTCTGGCACGCCCAACGGGACACCCTGCGGAGCCTGGGCGGCTCGGCCGACTGGCTGGGCCCGGACCCGGCTCGTGCGGCCGCCCACGACGTGGCGCTGCTCGACGTGTTCTGGACCGCGATGAGTGGCATCGCGCACGCCTTCGCCCTGGCCCGGGCGGAGGGGATCACGGCGACCGAGCTCGCGCCGTACGCCAAGGGGATCTCGGGCCTGCTGCCCGACCTCGTCGACGACCTGGCCGGGCGGATCGACGTCGGCAACCACGCCGCCGACGTCTCCACCATCGCCTCCGCCGCCGCCACCATGGCGCACATCGTCGAGGCGGCCGAGGGGCACGGCATCGACACCGGCACGCTCCGGGCGGCCAACGCCGTCGCCGCCCGCGCGGTGGACGCCGGGCACGGTGCCGACGACTTCTCCCGGCTGGTCCGGGTGTACGCGGAGACGGCCGCGTGAGCGCCCCACGCCACCGGCCCGTCGCCGTGCTCGGGCTCGGTGCGATGGGCAGGGCCCTGGCCGGCGCGCTGCTCGCCGCCGGCCACCCCACGACCGTGTGGAACCGGTCGCCGGAGCGCTCCGCCGCGCTGGCCGGGGCGGGAGCGGACGTGGCGGGCTCCGCCGCCGAGGCGGTCGCGGCGGGCGAACTGGTCGTGGTGTGCCTGCTCGACGACGACGTCACCCGCCGGGTGCTCGAGCGGGCGGCGCCGGCCCTGGCCGGGCGGACGGTGGTGAACCTGACCAACGGCACCCCCGCGCAGGCCCACCGGCTCGCGGAGTGGGTGACCGCGCGGGGCGCGAGGTACGTCGACGGCGGCATCATGGCCGTGCCGTTCATGATCGGCCAGCCCGGCGCGTTCGTGCTCTACAGCGGCGCGGAGGACGCCTTCCTCGACTGGCGGGACACCCTCGAGGCGTTCGGCGACGTCCACTGGCTCGGCGCCGACCCCGGTCGGGCGGCCGTGCACGACCTGGCCCTGCTCGCCGCCATGTACGGCATGTTCGGTGGATTCCTGCACGCCACGGCGATGGTCCGCGCGGCCGGCACGCCGGTGGGCCGGTTCGCGCCGATGGTGACCGGGTGGCTGACCGCCATGCTCGGGGAGCTGCCCGCCATGGCGGCGGCCGTCGACTCGGGCGAGCACGACGCCGACGGGTCCTCCCTGCGGATGCAGGCCGCCAGCTTCGGCAACCTGCTGGCGGCCTGCCGGGACCTGGGGGTCGACGCCGGGCTGATGCGCCCGGTGCGTGACCTGCTGGACGAGGCGGTCGCCCGGGGCCACGGTGAGGAGGGCCTCTCCGCGCTGGTGGGGCTGCTGCACGACGACGTCGGCCGCCCGGCCTGACCGCTCCCGCCGCCTCCCGACGGGCCGATGCGGCGACACGCTGGACATGCAGTCGCCCGGTTGCCTAACCTGACAGGCAGCCGGGTGGTTGCATGTGCGAGGTGGGCAGGGTGGACGACGTGTTCCGGGCGCTGGCCGACGCGAGTCGGCGCCGGCTCCTCGACGACCTCAACCGGCAGGACGGGCAGAGCCTGCGCGAGCTGTGCACCGGGCTCGACATGACCCGCCAGTCGGTCAGCAAGCACCTGGCGGTGTTGGCGGCGGCCAACCTGGTGACCACCGTGCGACGCGGCCGGGAGAAGCTGCACTACCTCAACCCCGTCCCGATCAACGCCGTCGCCGAACGATGGATCGACCGCTACGACCGCGAGCGGGTGCGCGCACTCGCCGACCTACGGACAGCTCTGGAGCGGGAGCCGATGGACAGTCCCACCTTCGTCTACACCACCTACGTCAACACCACCCCCGAGAGGCTCTGGGCCGCGCTGACCGAGCCGGAGTTCACCCGCCGCTACTGGGGCGGCGTCGCGCTGCGTTCCGACTGGCGGGTCGGCTCCCCCGTGCTCTGGCAGGACGAGCCGGGCGGCGAGTTCCGCGACCTCGGCCAGCGCGTACTGGTCGCCGAGCCGTTCCGCCGGCTCTCCTACAGCTGGCACGGCTTCCAGCCGGAGCACGCCGCGCACTTCGGCTGGTCCGCCGAGGAGTTGGCCGCCCGGCTCGGCGAGCGGAGGTCCCGGGTCACCTTCGACATCGCCCCGTACGGCGGGTTCGTCAAGTTGACCGTCACCCACGAGGACTTCTCCCCGGGCAGCGAGATGTACCGGGCCGTCAGCGGCCAACTCGACGGCAGTGGCGGCTGGCCGGAGCTGCTGGCCAGCCTCAAGTCGCTGCTGGAGACCGGGGAGCCACTGCCTGAGCCGCGCCCCGAGAGCGCCACCGCGCAGGGCTGACCCCGTCGCGGCACGCGGCCGGCACCGGCGGACCCCGCTGCCCCGGCGACCGGAACGGCGGCCCGGTCCCGCCCGGAGCAAAGCGGCCAGGACCGGGCCAACGCGGCGGGCCGGGCGCGTACGGCCCGTCGCGGGGCACCGTTCCCGAGCGGGACCGGGGCGGCCCAGCCGCGACAGCACGCCCCCCGGTGACATCGGCACGGCCAACCCTCGCGGGTGGGCCGTGCCGGCGTTTCCGCTGCTCCCTCCGCCTCGGGGGTGGACACGTGACGGCAACGAGGATTTCTCATTTTCACCGGATCGGGGTCCCAACCCTCCTAGGGTTGGTCACACCGGTGCTAGTCACGGAGTTGGCCACCCGAACGACGTCCCACGCAGTCAGCGGACGAAAAGTGAGGGAAGACGCGTATGAAGGCAAAGACAGTTCTCGTATCGGCGGCGCTCGGCGTGGGTCTCGGCACGCTCCTGCTCCCCGGCGCGGCGCTGGCCGACACCGTCGTGTCACCGGCCACCACGCCGGTCGGCGGGACGGTCGTGCTCACCGCGACGACCTGCAACCCGAAGTCCGGCGACGCGATCTTCCGCGTCACCGGCCCCGACCGCGACCAGAACGTCCGGTCCACCACCGCGGCGGCCGGCGGCGGGCTGAGCGCCGAACTCTTCACCGCCGGCTTCACCCTGGGCACCTACACCGTGACCGCGACCTGCGGCGACGGCAGCGCGGCCGGCAGCGCCACGTTCACCGTCACCCCGATCGGTGGGGCCCAGGCCGGTGGGCGCGGCGGCACCGACGGGACCGGCGCGTTGGCGGCCGGTGGCGCCCTGCTCGGCTCTGCCGCGGGGGGCGCCCTGGTCCTGGCCCGCCGCCGGCGCCACATGGCGGCGGCCACGCTCTGACCGACGGCCCCGTGCCGTCCACTCCGGCAAGTCGTCCATCCCTGCAACGGGTGCCCGCACCGGTGAACCCACCGGAGCGGGCACCCGGGCGCACGCGTACGGAGGTGGGATCGTGTCCTGGCGCAGGCCCGGCTGGGCGGTCACGGTCGTCGTCCTGCTCGCCACGACCGGGCTCGGCCTGGTCGCCGCCGGGCTGGCGACGACCCCGCCCCGCCCGCCCCGGCCGGAGGCCGCCGACGCCCCCGCACCGGCCCGCTCCGCGCCGCCGGTGCCGCCGCTGCACCGGGCCGCGCCGGTCGACGTGCGGATCCCGGCCATCGACGTACGGGCACGGATCGTCCCCGTGGGCGCCGACGCCGACGGGCACCTGGAGGTGCCGCCGCTGGACCGGCCCACCCTGGCCGGCTGGTACCGGCACGGTGTCAGCCCCGGCGAGACCGGCAACGCCGTGATCGTCGGGCACGTCGACTCCGCCGCCGGCCCCGCCGTCTTCTTCGACCTCGGCCGCCTGCGGCCCGGCGACACCGTGCGGATCACCCGCGCCGACGCCAGCGTCGCCACCTTCGCCGTCGACGGCGTCGGGTCGTACCCGAAGGACCGCTTCCCCACCGACCTGGTCTACGGGCCCAGCGACGCGACCGGCCTGCGGCTGATCACCTGCGGCGGCCGGTTCGACCGGGACACCGGCAACTACGTCGACAACGTCGTCGTGTTCGCCACCCGGGTGCCGTGACCCCCGGCCCCGCCGGACCCGAGTACGGTGTCCGCGCGGATGCCGGTGCGGCGGAGGGGGACGGGTGGTTCGGCGGTCGAAGGAACGGGTCAGGCTGTCGGCCGTGTTCGACCGGCTGCTCGGCCGGCCGCTGCCCGGTCAGCGCGCGCCGGAGCCCCGTCGCGCCAATCCCGACGCCGTGGTCGACTGTGCCGTCTACGTCGGCGGGCGGCGCGAGCCCGGCCGCCCGCACTACGCCGACGCGTACGCCCGCAGCCGTCGCGGCCGCGACACCTTCGTCTGGCTGGGTCTGCACGAGCCCGATCCGGCGGTGATGGCGGCCGTCGGCCGCACCTTCGGGCTCGACGACCTCACCGTCGAGCAGGCCCTCGCCGACGGCCACCGCCCCACGGTGCGTCGCGAGGGCGACGTGACCCTGCTGGTCCTGCGCACCGCCCGTTACGTCGAGCACGCCGAACTGACCGACACCTCCGAGGTGGTCGACACCGGCGACGTGATGGTGCTGGTCGGCGACCGCTTCGCCGTCACGGTGCGGCACGGCGCCGCGGGCGCGCTCACCTGCGTACGCGCCGACGTCGAGCAGCGCCCCGCGGTGCTCGCGCAGGGCCCGTGGGCGGTCGCGTACGCGGTCTGCGACCGGATGGTCGACCTGTACCTGGAGGTCGCCGGGCACGTCGAGCGGGACCTGGAACGCGTCGAGGAGGCGGTGTTCGCCCGCGACCGATCGGCCGACATCCAGCACATCTACCAGCTCAAGCGGGAGGTGGTCGAGTTCAAGCGGGCGGTGCAGCCCCTCCAGGCGCCGCTGCGCTCCCTGCTCGACCAGCGGCCCGACAACCCGCCGCGCGGCCTGCACCGGTGGTTCGTCGACGTGGACGCCCGGCTGACCCGGGCGGTGGACCGGGTCGCCGCCTACGACGACCTGCTGAACTCGATCGTGCAGTCCCGGTTGGCGCAGCTCGCGGTGGAGCAGAACAACGACATGCGCAAGATCGCCGCGTGGGCCGCCATCGCCGCCACCCAGACCGGCATCGCCGGGATCTACGGCATGAACTTCACCAACATGCCGGAGCTGCACTGGCGCTACGGCTACCCCACCGTGCTCGGCCTGATGGCGCTGACCGCGTTCGCCCTGCACCGCCTCTTCCGCCGCTCGGGTTGGCTCTGAGCGCCGCTGCTCCAACGTGGACGGCTCCGGGATCGCGGGCGCGGGGCTGGTGCGCGGCATCGGGACCTCGGTGGCCCGGACCGCCGGGGCCGGCATCCGTCGAAGGCGTTGCGCAACAGCGTCGACATCGCCGGATCGTCGGTCAGGGCGCGTCGGGCGGTGCGTCGCCGACCGCGAGGGCGCGCAGGGGGACGGGCTTGACCGGCGCCTGCGCGGTGAACGCCCCGACCTCCTCCGGCGCCCGGCCGGTCAGCGTGCAGATGAACTGGCAGAGGCCCGGCTGGCAGGACCGGCCCTGGCACAGGCCCATCCCGGCGCGGGTCACCAGCTTGACCGCGTTCGCGGTACCCAGGTGCGGGTTGGCCGCCAGCGCCCGGCGCACGTCACCGGCCCGCACCTCCTCGCAGCGGCAGAGCACGGTGTCGTCCGTGACCAGGCTGCCCAGGGCCGCCCGGTCCGGCGCGAAGCGGTCGAGCACCCGGCTGACGAAACGTCGTCGGCGGCGCAGTTCCCGGCGCACCGGGTCGGCCAGCGCGGTGGCCCGACGCTCGTCGAGCAGCCCCAGGTCGCGCAGCACGCCCAGGGCGGCCAGCCGGCCCTCGGCCTCCGCCTGCTCGGCACCCGCGACGCCGGTCAACTCGCCGGCCACCGCGATCCGGGGCACCGAGGTGCGCAACCACTCGTCGTGCCCGACCACCCAGCCGCCCGCGGGCGAGTCCCAGGTCACCGCGCAGCCGGCCTGCCGGGCCAGCTCGACGGAGGGCACGAAGCCGTAGCCCAGCGCCAGCACGTCGCAGGGCACGTCCCGGTCGGTCCCGGGCACCGGCTGCCCCGTGGGGCCGACCTCGGCGAGGGTCACCGCGCTCAGGTCCGGGTCGCCGTCGGCACGGCGGACGACCGTGGCGAACCGGACCGGCACCCCCGCCCGGCGCAGCACGCGCAGCGCCCCGACGCCCTCGGCGATCTTGCCGCCCGCGCCCGCCACGGCGGCCAGCCCGGCCGGACCGGGCAGCAGGTCGCGGCGGCGCTGGACCAGCGCGACCTCGACCACCCGGGCACCGGCGCGCACCAGCTGGGCGGCCACCACCAGCAGCAGCGGGTGACCCCCGGCCAGCACGAACCGGCCGCCCGGCAACAGGCCCTGCGCCTTGACGAACGTCTGCACACCGCCCGCCGTGAGCACTCCCGGCAGGGTCCAGCCGGGAAACGGCACCGGCAGGTCGTACGCGCCGGCGGTGAGCAGCACCGCCCGGGGTTCGAGCAGGCGGACCCCGGCCGGGCCGTGCGTGGCGACCCGGTAGCGCCCCGGCGGGGGCTGCCCGCCCGCGTACCCGTCGAGGCCGGCGCGGGTGCCGAGGACGCCCCACACCGTGGTGTCGGCGAGCCACCGGACGCCGGGAGCGGCGGTGGCCTCGGCGAGCAGCGCCCGACCGGCGGAGGACGGCGCGGCCGGCGGGGTGAACCCGGCCGGCGGCCGGCGGTAGATCTGCCCGCCCGGCTGCTCCTGCTCGTCGACGACGGTGACGGCGGCGCCGTACCGGCCGAGGGTGGCGGCGGCGGACAGCCCGGCCGGACCGGCGCCGACCACCACCACGTCGGGCGCGCTCACCGGGGCACCGCCGTGCGGACCCGCATGCCGGCGCGTACCCGGACCAGGCAGGAACGCTGGCAGGGCACGTCGTCCACGGTGACGACGCACTCGAAGCAGATCCCCATGTTGCAGTAGGGCCCCCGACGGGCGCCGCCGCGCGTGGCGCCGACGGCCCGCTCCCCGGCGGCCAGCAGCGCGGTGGCCAGGGACTCGCCCGGGTGGGCGGGCACCGGCCGCCCGTCCACCTCGATGGTGACCGGCGCGGGCCGGCCCATCGCGGTGCGCCTCGGCGCCTCGGCGGGCTGCGGCGGGCGGTGCTCAGACAAAGTTCAGCGCTCCGAAGCGGGCGGGTGAGTAGTCCTCGATCGCACGGTCGGGCCCGCCGGTGACGACCATGGCGGCGAGGAGCCGGGCGTAGGTGAGGCCGAGGGTGAAGGCCGAGCCGCCGGTGGCGACGTACAGCCCCGGCCGGCGCGGCACCGCGCCGAGCAGCGGCAGGTGGTCCGGGGTGAGCGTGGTCATGCCCGTCCACGTCCGGATCACCGGCAGGTCCCACACCGCCGGGACCACCCGGGCGGCGTCGGCGTTGCCGACCAGCGACTCGTAGCGCAGCTCCGGGTTGGTCTCCAGGTCGACCTGTCCGGCGCGGCTGACCAGCTTGGCCGGCCAGCCGCCGCCGATCAGCACGTTGCCGTCCTCGGTCTGCTTCATCGACAGCCGCCGGCCGACGTGCTGGATCAGGTGCGGCAGGAACGGCCGGCTGCGGGCGGTCGCGCTCATCGTCAGCCCGACCGGGAAGACCGGCAGCCGGACGTCGGCCATCGCGGCCAGCTCGGCGGTCCAGACGCCGCCGGCGAGCACGACCGTGTCGGCCAGGTGGGTCTCCCCGGCGGTGCCCCCCGGGCCGGACCCGGTGCGCAGTTCCCAGTGCCGGCCGCGCCGGTGCAGCCCGGTGACCCGGCAGCCGGTGCGCAGCACGGCGCCGTGGCGGCCGGCGGCCCGGGCCAGCGCCGGGGTGACCAGCCGGGGGTTGGCCTTGCCCTCGCCGGGCACGTGGCCGGCGGCGAGCACGGTGTCCGCCAGGTACGGCGCGAACCGGTGCAGCTCCGGGCCGGAGAGCACGGCGACGTCGAGGCCGTACTCGCGTTCGAGGGCCGCCTTGCGGTCCAGCACGGCGATCTCCGCCGGGGTCTCGGCGAGCATCAGCCCGCCGGTGCGGGACACCCCGCACCGCTCGCCGAGCTCGTCCTCGATGCTCGCCCAGGCCCGCACGGCGTCCAGGTGCAGCGGCAGCGCGCGGGCCGCCGCGCGGGCCGCGTCGTCGCCGTGCTCGACCATCCGGAACTCCAGCTGGAAGTGCAGGCTGCCCGCGTTCTGCCCGGAGGCGTGCCGGTTGACCTGGTCCTTCTCGACGAGCAGGACGCGGTTGCCGGCGCGGGCCAGGTGCCAGGCGGTCGCGCAGCCGAGCAGGCCGCCGCCGACGACCGCCGTGTCGTACGCAGTCACGGGAGCAGGTCGAGCTGGGTCATGGTGGCCCGGACGCGGTCCTGTTCGGCGGGGGTCAGCGGGAGCAGGGGCGCACGGACGTGGCCGGCCGGCACGCCGCGCAGGGTGAGCGCGTACTTCATGATCGCCTGCGCGTTGCCGAACCGGGCGCCGTAGTCGGGCCCGAACCAGTCCTCCATGATCACGCGGTCGCGGGCGCCGAGGACCCGGGCCCGGTCGAGGTCCCCGGCGCGCAGCGCGCGGAAGAAGTCGGGGTGGTCGGCGCCGAGCACGGCGCCGGCGCCCATCAGCCCGTCGCCGCCGATCGTGGTCATCAGCTCGATGCCCACCTCGTTGGTGGGGATGCCGAAGTAGCGCACCCGGTGCCGCAGGGCCACCAGGCTCCGGACGAAGCCGCCGAAGTCCGGCGTGGAGTTCTTGACCGCCACCACGGTGTCCAGCGCGCTCAGCTCCAGCAGCAGGTCGGCGTCCAGGTCGACGCCGGTGCCGCGCGGCCAGTTGTAGACGCAGAGCGGGATGTCGACGGCCTCGGAAACGGCCCGGTAGAACGCCACGACCTCGGCGCGGGTGGGCACCACGTACGGCGGCGGGGTGAGCAGGATGCCGTGCAGGCCGGCGGCCCGGGCGGCCTCGGCGTGCCGGATGGCCTCCGCCGGCGTGTACGCGTTGCAGCCGCCGAGCACGGTGAGCCGGTCGCCGACCTGCTCGGCGGCCGTCCGGAACAGCTCGGCCCGTTCCTGTTCGCTGAGACTGAACCACTCGCCCGTGGTGCCGCCGACGATCACCCCGTGCAGCCGCTCGGCGGCGAGCCAGTCCAGTTGCCCGCGCCAGGCGGCGAGGTCCAGCTCGCCCGTGGCGGTGAACGGGGTGGTGACGGCCGGGAGGTAGCCGAACCAGTCGACGCTGTCACGGTCCACTGCGGGTCCTTTCGACGGGCGGCGTCGTACCGCCCACGTGCGCGTACGCGGGCCGGGTGACGTGCCGGGTGGGTCAGGGGGTCGGCGGGGTGACCGCGATGATGAGCCGGGCCCGCTGGTCGCTGGCGTTGCGGTAGAGGTGGGGCAGCCGGGAGTCGAAGGTGATCGCCTCGCCGGTCTTCAGCACGTAGTTCTCGCCGCCGATCTCGGCCACCACCTCGCCGGTGACGGCGATCGCGCACTCGGTGGAGGGGTGCGCCCACGGCTCGGTGGAGCTGGCGTCGCCGGGGGCCAGCTCGGCTTCGAGCACCTCCAGGTCGCCCCGTCCCGGCGTGAGCCGGTCGTAGGCGATCTGCCCGGGAGGCGCGGCGAGCCGGGACCGCGAGCCGGGCCGGCTGATGTGCACCAGCGGGGCGTCCGGCTCGGAGAACAGCGCCGCGATGGAGGTGTCGAAGACCTTGGCGAGCTTACGCAGGGTGGCCAGGCTGGGGTCCGTGGCGCCGTTCTCGATCTGGCTGAGCAGGGCGGGCGACACGTCGGCCGCCGCCGCGAGCTGGCGCAGCGTGAAGGAGTGCTGCTGGCGCAGGTCGCGGAGCTGGTCACCGAGCATGCGTCTTTCCTCGTTCCAAAACAGTGTGGCTAGAAATGTTTGACGTGACTATACGCCGCTGTCTAGGGTGGTCAAACACAAGGTGAACGTGTTCGGCGCTACTAGACAAACGGCGTTGAGGCACGAACCGGACACGAGTCCCGTCCGGGTACATCCAACCCCATGACGGCACAACGGCGCAGACCCGCGAAGCCGCCACGGTTGCACCAACGGCCCGGCCGCGGCGTCACCGACGTCACCGGGTGTGACAGCCCCCAGAGCCCGTCCCGCGCGGGCCGGCCCATACGAAGGTAGGAACAGCATGTCGGTGTCCCCTCGCCGGCTCCGCGTCGGAGCGATCGCTCTGGCGGCGCTGGCCATAGCCTCCAGCACCGCGTGCAGCGCGGGCGGCAGCGGAGGAAACGGTGACGGCGGTTCGGCCAAGACCCTCACCGTCAACACCTCGTTCGTCCTCAAGACCCTCGATCCCGGCCGGATCTACGAGGCGACCGGCCTCACCGCCGTGCACTCGCTCTACGACACCCTGCTGACCTTCAAGGGCTCGGACGTGAGCAAGCCGGTCCCGGCGCTGGCCGAGTCGTTCGAGGCGTCGCCCGACGCCAAGACCTTCACCTTCAAGCTGCGCGAGGGCGTGAAGTTCTCCGACGGCACCGCGCTGACCGCCGACGACGTGGTCTTCTCCCTCAACAGGCTGAAGAACGTCAAGGCCAGCCCGGCCGTCATGGTCAGCGGCCTCACGTTCGCCAAGACCGACGAGCGGACCGTGGTGGTCACCTCGGCGACCGCCGACCCGAACATCCCCGTGGTGCTCGCGATGCCCTCCACCGGCGTGGTCAACTCCAAGGTCGCCAAGGAGCACGGCGCGACCGACGCCGCCGACGCCGCCAAGAGCGACACCGCGCAGCAGTACCTCGACACGAACTCCGTCGGCAGCGGCCCGTACGTGCTCAAGTCGTACGACCCGTCGGCGCAGGTGGTGCTGGAGGCCAACCCCAACTACTGGGGTGACAAGCCCGAGTTCAGCCGCGTCGTGCTGCGCAACATGGACGTGCAGACCCAGAAGCTGACCATGCAGCGGGCCGGCGGCTCCGAGATCGCGCTGGACATCTCCGGCAAGCTGCTGGAAGGGCTGCCGGGCAGCCTGAAGACCTCCGCCATGCAGGACACCGTCTACTTCCTCTTCCTCAACGCCGACCCGGCCGTCTCCCCGGTGAGCTCGAACGCGAAGTTCAACCAGGCGCTGCGGGCCGCCATCGACTACGAGGGCATCGCCGGGCTGTACGGCAAGGGCGCCGCCCCCGGCGCCGGCCTGGTGGCCCCGGCCTACCCGGGCGCGCTGCCCGCCGGGGAGCAGTCGAAGCGTGACGTGGCGAAGGCCAAGGCGTTGCTCACCGAGGCGGGGCTGACCAACCCCACGGTCAAGTTCAACTACCCGGCCATCACCTACAAGGGGGTCGACCTGGGCACGGTGGCGACGAAGGTGCAGGGCGACGCCGCCGAGGCCGGCATCAAGCTGGAGCTGACCCCGCAGCCGCTGACCACCTTCCTCGACGAGATGCGTACGGGCAAGATGGCCCTCGGGTTCACCCCGCAGAGCCTGAACTACCCGGTCGCCGACTCGCTGATCAACAACATGTCCCCCGGCCAGGCCACCGCGCTGCGCTCGGGCTGGACGGTGGAGCGGGCCGACCCGGCCGTCGTGGCCGCCGGCAAGAAGGTCACCGAGACCCTCGACCTGGCCGCCCGGGCCGCCGCCATGCAGGAGTGGCAGCGGGCGATGAACGCCGCCTCGCCGTACGTCGTCCTGGCCAGCAACTCCTCCACCGTGGTGGCGAGCAGCGACCTGACCGGCACGGACTACACCGCCGCCGGTTGGCAGGTCGACCTCGCCGCGGTGGGCCGGGGGTAGTCACTCCATGACGACGACAGTCGACGACGCCGAGCCGGGCACGGTCACCACGACCGTGTCCCGGCCCCGGCCGCACCGGGCACTGCTGGTCTTCCTGCTCAAGCGGGTGGCCATCACCGCCGGCCTGCTGCTGGGCGTCACGATCGTGACGTTCGGCCTGGTCACCGTGGTACCCGGCGACCCGGTCACGGCCAACCTCTCCGACCAGGCGCTCAACGACCCCGCGACGGTCGCGGCGTTCCGCGAGAAGTGGGGCCTGGACCAGCCGCTGTACGTGCAGTACTTCCAGTACCTGGGCAACCTGCTGACGGGTGACCTCGGCATCTCCCAGCAGACCGGCCGCACCGTGGCCGACGACCTGTTCCAGTACGTGCCGGCGACCATGGAACTGGCCATCCCCACCATGGTGCTGGCGCTGCTCATCGGCACCGGGATCGGCATGCTCGCCGCCGTACGCAACGGTCGGGTCACCGACCAGCTGATCCGCGTCGGCGCGCTGCTCGGCCTCTCCACCCCGCCGTTCTGGCTGTCGCTCGTCGTGCTCTACGTCTTCTTCTACCAGCTCGGCCTGGCGCCCAGCGGCGGACGACTCTCGACCGACTTCAGCCCGCCGCCGACGGTGACCGGCATGTACACGGTCGACGCCGCCCTCGCCGGCCAGTGGGACGTCGCCTGGGACGCCGCCCAGCACCTGATCCTGCCGGTGCTCGTGCTGACCAGCCTGACCGTGGCGATGCTCGTCCGGTTCGTCCGCTCGTCCATGCTGGAGGTGCTCCAGCAGGACTACATCCGGGCCGCGTACGCCAAGGGCCTGCCCGCCCGGGTGGTGTTCCGCCGGCACCTGCTGCGGGCCGGCCTGGTCCCGGTGATCACCGTCTCCGGGCTGGCCTTCGCCTCGCTGCTCTCCGGCACGGTGCTGGTGGAGAACATCTTCGGCTGGCCGGGCCTCGGCCAGTACGCGTACCGCAGCGCGACGGCGCTGGACCTGCCCGCGATCCTCGGCGTCAGCCTGTTCGTGGCGCTGGTCTACACGCTGGTCAACCTCACCGTCGACCTGCTGTACGGGCTCATCGACCCGAGGATCCGCCTGTCATGACCGCACTCGCACCCGATCCCGTGGCGCCCGACCCCAAGGCGACGGCCGCGCTGACCCGGCGCCGCTTCCTGGGCGGCCGGCTGCGGGGACGTTCGACGGCGCGGCCCATCTGGCGCCAGCCGATCGCCGTGGTGGCCCTGGTCATCCTCGGCGGGTGGCTGCTGGCGGCGCTCCTCGCCCCGCTCGTCGCGCCGTTCGACCCGCTGGCGCAGAGCCCCGACGCCTACGCGCCGCCGTCCGGCACGCACTGGTTCGGCACCGACTCCCTCGGCCGGGACGTGTTCAGCCGGGTGATCCACGGCTCCCGCCTGTCGATCCCCCTCGCGCTCGCCATCGTCTCGCTCGCCCTGCTGATCGGCGGCCTGCTCGGCCTGGTCGCCGGCTACGTGGGCCGGTTCGTCGACGAGGCGCTGATGCGCCTGACGGACCTGGTCTTCGCGTTCCCGCAGATCATTCTGGCGATGGCCGTCACGGCCGCGTTCGGCCCCAGCACCCGCAACGCCGTCCTCGCGCTGGTCATCGTCTCCTGGCCGGTCTACGCCCGGGTCATCCGCAGCGCCGTGCTGACCATGCGCGGCGAGGACTACCTCAGCGCCGCCCGGCTGCTCGGCATCGGGCCGATGCGCGCGCTGCGCCGCGACGTCCTGCCCAACAGCGTGGGTCCGGCGATCGTGCTGGCCACCCTCGAACTGGGCAACGCCGTGCTGCTGCTCTCCGCGCTGTCCTTCCTCGGCCTCGGCCCCCGCCCGCCGGCCGCCGAGTGGGGCTCGATGGTGGCGCTCGGCTCGCAGGACCTCTCCATGTGGTGGGTCAGCGTCTTCCCCGGTCTGGCCATCCTCACCGTGGTGATGGCCTTCAACGTGCTCGGCGACGCGCTGCGCGACCGGATCGACCCCCGCTACGCGAAGGGACGTTGAGAAATGGCACCCCTGCTCGAGGTCGACTCCCTGGCCGTCACCCTGCCCGGCCCCACCGGGCCGCTGCCGATCCTGCACGACGTGTCGTTCACCGTCGACGAGGGCGAGATGGTCGGCATCGCCGGGGAGAGCGGGTGCGGCAAGAGCCTCACCGCGCAGACCCTGCTCGGGCTGCTGCCCGCCGGCGCCAAGGTCACCGGGTCGGCCCGCTTCGCCGGCACCGAACTGCTCGGCCTGGACACGAAGCGCTGGCAGAAGGTACGCGGCGCCGGCATCGCGATGGTCTTCCAGGACCCCACCGCCGCACTGCACCCGATGCTCACGATCGGCCGGCAGCTCACCGAACACATGCAGGTCCACCTGGGCCTGGACCGGCGGGCGGCCGGCCGGCGGGCGGTGGAGCTGCTCGAGCAGGTCCGCATCCCCGACCCGCAGCGGGCGGTGCGGGCGTACCCGCACCAGTTCTCCGGCGGCATGCGGCAGCGGGCGGCCATCGCGATCGCCCTCGCCGCCCGCCCCCGGCTGCTGATCGCCGACGAGCCCACCACCGCGCTCGACGTGACGGTGCAGGCCGGCATCCTGGCGCTGCTGGACCAGTTGCGCGCCGAGACCGGGCTGGCCGTCGCCTTCATCACCCACGACCTCGGCGTGCTCAGCGCCCTCACCACCCGCGGGTACGTCTTCTACGCCGGGCGGGTGGTGGAGACCGGTCCCACCGGGGCGCTGCTCACCGCGCCGCGGCACCCGTACACGGCGGCGCTGCTCGGCGCCCGCCCGCACGGCACCCAGGCCGTCGGCACGCTGCGCCCCATCCCGGGCGGGCCGCCGGCGCCGGGGCAGGCGCCGCCCGGATGTCCGTTCCAACCCCGGTGCGGGTACGCCGAGCCGTCCTGCGGCAGCGCGCCGCCCCCGCTCGCCCCCGCCGGCGCCGACCGGTCGGTGGCCTGCGTGGTCCGTCCGCACCTGGAGGTGGCGGCATGAACGAGCCCGTCGGCTCGGGCAACCTGCTCGAGATCAGCGACGTCGAGGTCGAGTACAAGGCGCGCGGCCGGGGGCCGGTGCGGGCCGTGGCCGGGGTGAGCCTCGAGGTGGCGCCCGGCCAGATCGTCGGCCTGGTCGGCGAGTCCGGCTGCGGCAAGTCGTCGCTGGCCCGGGTGGCGGTCGGGCTGGCCGCGCCGAGCGCCGGGGCGATCCGGTTCGCCGGCCGCCCGGTCACCCCGCTCGGCTGGCGGCGCCGGCCGGTGCCGCAGGTGGGGCTCCAGATGGTCTTCCAGAACCCGTACGCGTCGCTGAACCCCCGGCGCACCATCGGCGCCCAGCTCCTCGACGGGGTGCCGGACACGGTGACCGGCGCCGCCCGCCGGGCGAGGGTCGCCGACCTGCTGGAGCGGGTCGGCATGCCGGCCGGGGCCGCGGAGCGGTACCCGCACCAGTTCTCCGGCGGCCAGCGGCAGCGGCTCGCCATCGCGCGGGCCCTCGCGCCGGAGCCCCGGATGATCATCGCGGACGAGCCGGTCACCGCGCTGGACGCCTCGTCCCAGGCGCAGGTGGTCAACCTGCTCGTCGGGCTGGTCCGGGACCTGGACATGGGCATGCTGTTCATCTCGCACGACCTGTCCCTGGTGCACGAGATCGCCGACGTCACGGCGGTGATGTACCTGGGCCGGATCGTGGAGACCGCGCCCACCCGCCAGCTGTGGCGCTCGCCCCGGCACCCGTACAGCCAGGCGCTGATCGACGCGGTGCCGCAGATCGGCCCGCACCCGCAGCTGCCCAGGACGCTCGCCGGCGAGGTGCCCGACCCGGCGCACGCGCCGACCGGGTGCCGGTTCCGGCCGCGCTGCCCGCACGCGTTCGCGCCGTGCGGCGAGCAGCCGCCCACGCTCGACCTCGGCGGCCGCAGCGCCGCCTGCTGGCTCAACGACCCGACGGTGGCGCCGACCACCGCGCCTGCCGCGTAGAGGACTCCGCATGCACATCCCCACCGAACAGGTCCTGGTCAACCTCGCGCTCTACGACGGCGTCCGGGACGACCTCCAGCGCGACCAGGGCATCTGGGTCGGCGCCGACGGCACGATCCGCGCGGTCGGCCCGGTCGACGACGTCCTCGCCGAGGCCGGCGGCGCCCGGGTGGTCGACCTGCACGGCGACCACGTCATGCCCGGCCTGACCAACATGCACGTGCACCTCTCGCTCGGCCTGCCCGGCCACTTCGGCGACGAGGTGCACCGCTCCAACCTCGCCGAGCTGGTGCTGCTGATGGCCGACTCGGCGCGGCGGACCCTGCACTCCGGCGTCACCACCGCCCGGCTCGTCGGCGAGAGCCGGTACGCCGACTTCGCCCTGCGCAAGGGCATCGAGCGCGGCGCGGTGGACGGTCCGCGGATCTTCACCGCCGGGCACGCCCTCTGCTGCACCGGCGGGCACGGCTGGGAGGCCGACGCCCTGGAGGCCGACGGGGCGGACGGGTTCCGCCGGCTCACCCGGCAGCAGATCCGGGCCGGCGCCGACCTGATCAAGGTGTGCATCTCCGGCGGCATCGCCGGCGAGTTCGAGTCGATCGACACCCCCCAGCTGCTCGACGACGAGCTGGCGGCGGTGATCCGGGTGGCGCACGACTGGGGGCGCAAGGTCACCGCGCACGCCGGGCCTGCCGAGTCGGTGCGCCGTGCCGTGGAACTCGGGCTGGACTGCGTCGAGCACGGCTACGAGCTGACCGACGAGGTGACCCGGCTGATGGCCGACCGGGGTGTCTGGTATGTCCCGACCATCGTGGTCAGCCGCTGCGAGCAGTTCTTCCGCGACGCGGGCGTACCGGGCTGGCTGATGGACCGCGCCCTGGGCGCCGGGCCCCGGCACTGGGAGAGCCTGCAGCACGCCATCCGCAACGGGGTGCCGATCGCCCTGGGCAGCGACATGCCGCCGCACGCCGGCTACGACGAGACGACCGCGACCGTGCGTGAGCTGGAGTTCATGGTGGACGCCGGGATGCCCGTCGCCGACGCGCTGAAGTCCGCCACCATCCGCCCCGCCCAGTGGCTGGGCCAGGCCGACACGCTCGGCAGCGTCGAGGTGGGCAAGCACGCCGACCTGCTGGTCCTGCGCGACGATCCCACCCGCTCGGTGTCCGCGCTGCGCACCCTGCACACGGTGCTCAAGGGCGGCGTCGGGTACCGCGACGACCACGGCCGCCTGGGCTTCGCCCGATGACGACCATCACCGAGGTCGCCGACGGGTACCTCGACGCGCTCGCCGAGCTGGACCCGGAGGCCGCCGAGGCTGCCGGCCGTACCCCCGGATCGCACTTCGCGGACCTCTCCCCCGACGGCTTCGCCGCCCGCGCGGAGCTGGCCCGTGGCACCGCCGCCGCGGCGGCCGGTGCCCGCGCCGACGGCACGGCGCAGCGGGCCCTCGCGGGCGCGCTGCGCGACCGGCTGGCCAGCGAGGTCGACCTCTACGACGCGGGCTTCACCACCCGGCTGCTCGCCCCGCTGGCGACGCCGGTGCACCTGGTCCGGCAGGTCTTCGACAACCTGCCGCGCGCCACCGACGAGGACTGGGCCGTCGTCGCCGCGCACCTGCGCCGGGTGCCCACGGCCCTCGGCCAGTACGCCGAGACGCTGCGCTGGTCGGCGCGGCGCGGGCACCTGGTCGCCCGCCGGCAGGTGCTGGCGGTCGCCGACCAGTGCACCGCCTGGGTCACCGCCGACGACTTCTACGGCCGGCTGGTGGCCGGTCACCCGGGCGGGCCGCTGGCCGGGGAGCTGGCCGCCGGGGCGCGGTCGGCCGCCGCCGCGACGGCGGACTTCGCCGCGTTCCTGCGCACCGAGCTGGCGCCCCGGGCCACCGACGTCGACGGCGTCGGCCGCGACCTGTACGCCGTCACCGCGCGCAGCTTCCTCGGGGCGACCGTCGACCTGGACGAGCTGTACGCGTACGGCTGGGCGGAGCTGGCCCGCACCGCCGCCGAGCAGCGGGCGGTCGCCGCCGAGCTGGGCCACCCGGACGTGGCGGCGGCGCGGGCCGCGCTGGACGCCGACCCCGCCGGCCGGGTGCCGGTCGGGCCCGACCTGGAGCGGTGGCTGCGCGAGCGCACCGAACAGCTCACCGACGCCCTCGACGGCCCGCACTTCGACATCCCGGCCGCCACCCGCCAGGTGGTGTGCCGGCTCAGCCCCGCCGCCTCCGGCGTCATGTACTACACCCCGCCCGACGCCGGGTTGACGCGGCCGGGCGGGATCTGGTGGTCGACGCCCCCCGGCGAGTCGACGGTGCCGGTGTGGCGGCACGTCGGGACGCTCTGCCACGAGGGGCTGCCCGGGCACCACCTCCAGCACGCGATCACCCTCACCACCGCCGAGCTGCACCCGTGGCAGCGGTCGCTGTGCCAGGTGCACGGGTACGCCGAGGGCTGGGCGCACTACGCCGAACGCCTCGCCGACGAACTGGGCCTCTACGCGGGCCCCGCCGAGCGGCTCGGCATGCTCGACGGGCAGATGTGGCGGGCCGCCCGGGTGGTCATCGACCTCGGCCTGCACCTGGACGTGCCGATCCCGCCCGGGAACGGCGTCACCGACGCCCGCCGGTGGACCCCCGGACTGGCCGTGGACTTCCTGGTCCGCGTCGCCGGGCTGGACCCGGCGACGGCGCGGTTCGAGGTCGACCGGTACCTGGGCTGGCCGGCGCAGGCGTTGGCCTTCAAGGTCGGGGCGCGGCTCTGGCAGCAGGCCCGCCGGGAGGTCGAACGGCGCGAGGGCGCGGGGTTCGACCGCAAGCGGTTCCACGACCGCGCCCTGCGGCTCGGCCCGATGGGGCTCGATCCGCTGCGCGCCCGCCTCGCCGAACTCTCCTGATCCGCCGTCACCCCCGACACCCCCGTCCGCCCCGACCGGAAGCGAGCCCCGATGACCGTTGACGATCTCACCGCCGCCATCACCGACATGTACCGGTCGTTGGGCGACCGCGCCGCGTTCGACGCCCGCCTGCACCCCGACCTGACGATCTGGGAGTCCGACGCGCCCGACCTGCTGGACGGGCTGGCCGCCCTCGACGACCTGCGGGACCGCCGGGCGGCGGACCGGGGCCCGGCCGCGCCGCCGACCTCGGTCGCGCCCGAGCAGTTCCGGGTCGAGTCGTGGGACGACACCGGCCTGGTCCGCTACGTCCTGCGGGCCCGCTACGCGGGCGGGCAGCCGGACGACTGCTTCCGGGTCACGGACGTGCTGCGCCGCGACGAGCGGGGCTGGCGGATCGTGCACCACCACGCGGAGGCGGTCCGATGAGCGCCGAGGAACCGGTCACCGACCTCTACGACCTGCGGGTCGTCGTGGAGCGGATCGAGGGCCGTTCCGTCTGCGGCCTGCGGCCGGGTGACTACATCGACCTGACCGAGTCGAACCGGCTCAGCATCCCGACGGGCAAGCACTTCTGCCTCTACGCCCTCGCCGCGTGCCTGCCGCTGCTGCCGGCCAAGCAGCGGCCGCTGCCGCCGGAGGACTGGCTGGCCCGGGACAGTCACGTGGCCTGCCCGGACCCGGACGAGCGGGTCATCATGCGCATCGAACGGACCGCCCGGCGGCAGATTCCCACTGGAGACCTGACGTGAGCACCGACGACGGACGCCGACTCGTCGGCATCGGACTGCAGTCCGACAAGAGCGCCGACGAGTACGCGGCCCTGGCCGAACTCGCCGAACGGCACGGCTTCGACGTGCTGTCGGTCTTCGGCGACCTGATGTACCAGCCGCCGTTCTTCCCGCTGCTGGTGGCCGCGCGGCACACCCGGCGGATCCGGCTCGGGTCGGCCTGCCTGAACCCGTTCACCATGCACCCGGTGGAGATCGCCGGGCAGGTCGCCGCCCTGGACCTGGCGTCGAACGGGCGGGCCTACCTCGGGCTGGCCCGGGGCACCTGGCTCGACCAGATCGGGGTGCCGCAGGCCCGGCCGCTGCGCCGGATCACCGAGACGGTCGACGTGGTGCGACTGCTGCTCTCCCGCGACGAGGGCGGCTTCGCGGGCCGGGAGTTCATCGTGGCGCCCGGCACGGCCCTGCGCTACGCCCCGGTCCGCGCCGACGTGCCCGTCCTGGTGGGGACGTGGGGTCAGCAGACCGCCCGGACGGCCGCCGCCTTCGCCTCGGAGATCAAGGTCGGCGGGTCGGCCAACCCGGCGATGGCCAAGACGATGCGCGCCTGGCTGGACGAGGCCACGCCCGCCGGCCGGGACCAGGTGGGTGTGGTGATCGGTGCGGTCACCGTGGTGGACGAGGACGGCGCCCTGGCCCGCCGGGTGGCCCGTACGGAGGTGGCCATGTACCTCGCGGTGGTCGCCGCCCTCGACCCGAACGTCGACATCGACCCGGAGCTGCTGGCGCGGATCCAGCAGCACGTCGCCCGGCAGGAGCACGACCTCGCCGGCGCGCTGATCGGCGGGGACCTGCTCGACCTGTTCGCCTTCTCCGGCACGCCCGAGCATGTCGCGGCGCAGGCCGCGGCGGTGTTCGATGCCGGGGCCACCCGGGTGGAGTTCGGCACCCCGCACGGGCTGACCCCGGCCGGTGGCGTCGACCTGATCGGCCGCCGGGTGCTGCCGCTGCTCAGGGAGTGACGCCGCGGTGGGGGCGGGCCGGAAGGGGTTCCCGACCCGCCCCCATCTGACAAATTTCCGCGCCCGGTCGCGTTTTTTCACTGCCGGGTCTCGCTCTTGCATTGTGGAGTCGCCTACTGCACCATGGCCATCGATACCTTTCCGCGACCGGAAGGAAGACGGCCATGGCGGTGTCCCGTCGGAGACTCATCGGATCCCTCGCCGCCGGTTCGGCGCTCGCCGCCGTCTCCCCCACCGACCTGGTCTCCGCCCTGCGCGCCACGGCCCACGCGGCCAGCCCGCCGGGGGACGTCGTCGGCAAGGTCTCGGTCGGCTACCAGGGCTGGTTCAGCTGCCCCGGTGACGGCGCGCCGATCGGCGGCTGGTGGCACTGGAGCCGCGACCGGTTCCAGTCGCCCTCCCCGGCCAACACCACGATCGTCTCCTGGCCGGACATGCGGGAGTACGCCCGCGGCTACACCACCGCGTACCCGCCGCTCGGCAACGGCCAGCCGGCGCAGCTCTTCTCCTCCTACGACCAGCAGACCGTCGACACCCACTTCCGCTGGATGCAGGAGCACGGCTGCGACACCGCCGCCCTGCAACGGTTCAACCCGTTCGGTGACGAGGGGCCCACCCGCGACGCCATGACGGTCAAGGTCCGTGGCGCGGCGGAACGCTTCGGCCGCAAGTTCTACGTCATGTACGACGTCACCGGCTGGACGGCGATGCAGTCCCAGATCAAGCAGGACTGGCTCGACCGGATGTCCGCGCACACCGCCTCCCCGGCGTACGCGCGGCAGAACGGCCGGCCGGTGGTCTGCGTCTGGGGCTTCGGCTTCAACGACGACGGCCGCCCCTTCGCCCCCGCCGCCTGCCTCGACGTGGTCACCTGGTTCAAGGCCCAGGGCTGCTACGTCATCGGCGGCGTGCCGACGTACTGGCGGCAGGGCGTCAACGACTCCCGGCCCGGCTTCTCCGAGGTCTACCACGCGTTCCACATGCTCTCGCCGTGGATGGTCGGCCGCACCGGCACCCTCGACGGGCTCGACTGGTTCCACACCAACGTCAACGTCCCCGACCTGGCCGACTGCGCCGCGCACGGCATCGACTACCAGCCCTGCGTCATGCCGGGCGACCTGTCGGCCGGGCACCGCCGCCACGGCGACTTCTACTGGCGGCACCTCTACAACATGACCCGGCTGGGCGCGCAGGGCCTCTACGTCTCCATGTTCGACGAGTACAACGAGGGCAACCAGATCGCGAAGACCAGCGAGACGCAGGCGAGCACGCCGGCGGGGGCGGGCATCCGGGCGCTGGACGAGGACGGCGTCGCCTGCTCCGCCGACTACTACCTGCGGATCACCGCCGACGGCGGCCGGATGTTCAAGGGCCAGCTCGCCCTCACCCCCGTACGGCCGACGCCGCCCGTCCCCGGCGGCGGCCCGCAGCCCGGGGGCGACCTCGCTGCCGGCCGGCCGGCGTCGGCGAGCAGCCAGAACGGCGCGTTCGCCGCCGGCAACGCCGTCGACGCCGATCCCAACAGCTACTGGGAATCCGCCAACGGCGCCTTCCCGCAGTGGTGGCGGGTCGACCTGGGCGCGAGCCACCCGGTGGCCCGGGTCGTCCTCGCCGTGCCCGCCGGCTGGGAGGCGCGCACCCAGACGGTGACGGTGCAGGGCAGCACCGACGGCGCGTCCTTCAGCACGCTCGCCGGGCCGGTCGGGGTCCGGTTCGACCCGGCGACCGGCAACACCGCGACCCTCACCGTGCCGTCCACCGCCGCCCGCCACGTCCGGGTCACCGTCGCGGGCAACACCGGCTGGCCGGCGGCCCAGCTCGCTCAGGTCAAGGTGTACGCGGCGACCGGGACGCCCACCCCGCCCACCCCGCCGGGCGGCCTCACGGTGACCGGCCGCACCTCGACGAGCGTGTCGCTGGCCTGGACGGCGTCGACCGATCCCGACGGCATCACCGGCTACCAGGTGCGCCGCGACGGGCAGACCGTGGCGTCCGTCCCGGGCACCTCCGCCACCGTCGGCGGGCTGACGCCCCAGACCGCGTACACCTTCACGGTCGTCGCGGTGGACGGCGCCGGCACGCCGTCGGCGCCGTCCGCCGCCGTGTCGGCGACCACCGCGGCGGCACCCGGGGCCGACCTCGCCCGGGGCCGGCCCGTGACGGAGAGCAGCCACGTGCAGGCCTACGGCTGCGCCAACACCGTCGACGGCGACGCGAACACCTACTGGGAGAGCGCCGGCAACGCCTTCCCGCAGTGGGTGCGCGTCGACCTCGGCACGACCGTCCCCGTCGGACAGGTCGTGCTCCGGCTCCCGCCCGCCGCCGCCTGGCAACGACGCACCCAGACCCTCTCCGTCGAGACGAGCCCGGACGGCACCGCCTGGAGCACCGCCGTCGCGTCCGCCGCCCACGTCTTCGATCCGGCCACCGGCAACCGGGTGACGCTCGCCGTCCCGGGGACGCCCGGCCGGTACGTGCGGATCCGCGTCACGGGCAACACCGGCTGGCCGGCGGCGCAGCTGTCCCAGCTCGAGGTGTACGCCGCGTAGCGGCGGTCACTGCCGGCCGCGCGGCCGGCCCCGTCCCACCACGAGAAGAGTCACGCCATGCCCCTGAGCAGATCTGCGTTGCCCGGACCGTCGTCGCGGCGACGGCCCCGGGCGGCGGTCGCCGCCACCGTCGCGCTCGCGACCGCCCTCGGCGTCCTGGCCGGCGCGCCCGGCCCGGCCACCGCCACCCCGTCCGCCGGCACCGCACCGGTCGTGACCAGGGCCGGCCTCGACCCGCAACTCGTCGCCGGGCGCGGCGCCGACGTCGCCTTCGTCGAACAGGAGGCGGAGAACGCGACCACGGACGGCGAGGTCATCGGCCCCGACCGCACCGCCTACACGCTGCCCGCCGAGGCCTCCGGCCGCCGCGCGGTCCGGCTGACCCCCGGCCGGTACGTCGAGTTCGTCCTGCCCCGCGCGGCCAACGCGATCACCGTGCGCTACAGCATCCCCGACGCCCCGCGGGGCGGCGGCATCACCGCCCCGCTGGACGTGGCGGTCAACGACCGGCGGGTCCGGACGATGACCCTCACCTCGCAGTACGCCTGGCTCTACAACCAGTACCCGTTCTCCAACGATCCGACCGCCGGTCTGCTGCATCCGGACTGGTGGATCACCGAGTGCTCGTGCGTGCCGGCGGCCACCACGCCGTACCCGAGCATCCCCACCCCGTTCCGCCCCAGCCACTTCTACGACGAGCAGCGGCTGCTGCTCGGCCGGACGTACCGGGCGGGCGACCGGATCCGGCTCACCGCGCCGGGCGGCAGCAACGCGGCGTGGACGGTGATCGACCTGCTGGACTCCGAACTCGTCGGCCCGCCACGCGTGCGGCTGCGCGCGGCGAACGTGCTGGCCTTCGGCGCCGACCCGACCGGCCGCCGCGACTCCGCCCCCGCCCTGGAGCGGGCCATCGCCTTCGCCCGGCGGGCGGACGTGCCCGTCTACCTGCCGCCCGGCACGTACCAGGTCAACCGGCACATCGTCGTCGACGACGTGACGATCGAGGGCGCCGGCAGCTGGTACACGATCGTCAAGGGACGCGAGGTCGCGCTGCCCACGCCCGCGCCGGACGGCTCGGTGCACACCGGCGTCGGCTTCTACGGCAGGAGCGCCGCCGAGGGCGGCAGCCGCAACGTGCACCTCTCCGGCTTCGCCATCGAGGGCGACGTGCGCGAGCGCATCGACACCGACCAGGTCAACGCGATCGGTGGCGCGATGAGCGACTCCACGATCGACGGCCTGCACCTGCGGCACACGAAGGTGGGCATCTGGTTCGACGGGCCGATGAGCAACGTGCGGGTCACCAACACGATCATCGTCGACCAGATCGCGGACGGGCTCAACTTCCACACCGGCGTCACCGACTCGCTGGTCGCCCACACCTTCGTCCGCAACAGCGGCGACGACGGGCTCGCGATGTGGTCGGAGAAGGTCGGCAACGCCCGCAACCGCTTCGACCACAACACCGTGCAGTCGCCGGTGCTGGCCAACGGCATCGCCCTCTACGGCGGCACCGACCTCACCGTGTCGCACAACCTCGTCGCCGACCCGGTGCGCGAGGGCAGCGCGATCCAGGTCGGGTCCCGCTTCGGCGCGCAGCCGTTCACCGGGCGGCTGCTGATCACCGGCAACACCACCGCCCGCGCCGGCACGTACGAGCTGAACTGGAAGATCGGGCTGGGGGCCATCTGGTTCTACGCGCTGGACCGGGACATCGACGCGACCGTCGACGTGATCGGGGACAGCTACCTCGACAACACGTACAACGCCATCATGCTGGTCAGCGACTGGCCCGTGAAGGACCTCCACTCGATCACCGGCGTCCGGTTCCAGGACATCCGGGTCGACGGCACGGGCACCTCCGTGCTGAGCGCCCGGTCGGCGGGGTCGGCCTCGTTGCGCAACGTCGACGCCCGCAACGTCGGCGCCGTCGGCGTCAACAACTGCGGGTCGTTCAACTTCCCGGCGACCGGCTCGGAGTTCGCCCTCACCGACCTGGGCGGCAACGACGGCGGTTGGCTGGCCCCGTGGCAACTGCCGAACACCATCACCTGCGACGACCGGCCGCCGGTCGTGCCGCCACCGCCACCGTCGGCCTGGTGAGCCCTCGCGGTGGGCGGTGGACTCCGCCGCCCACCGCCAGCCGCCGCCGTACCGGGACACCCCGGCACGGCGGCGGCTTTCTCGTGCCCCGCCCGACGGGAACCGTCGACCCCACCCCGCACCCATCCGCCGGTGTGACGGGTCAGCCGTTCACCACGATTGACGAATGGCGGCCAAATGTGCTAACAAACCGCCCTGTGAATGTCGCCGAAAATGGCGGAAACCCTCCCCTTCCCGAAAATGGACACGGCGCGCGACAGGGGCGTGACACATTGCCTTTCGTCGTTGCATAATGGCCGCCGCACGCGCTGTCGCACCGTCGGTTTCCGATGCGGCGACGCCGACCGAAGGGGACACAATTCCGTGAAGCGGGACCACTCACCTGTGCTGCCTGGCGACGGCGCCACGGACTATGCGCGCTACATGCGGCTGGACGCGCTGCTCGACCTGCAACGGCGTCCGGAGGAGATGCTCCACCGCGACGAGCTGCTCTTCCAGGTGGTACACCAGTCCACCGAGTTGTGGCTGAAACTCGCCGCCGCCGAGCTGGCCGAGGCGGTCACCCGGCTGCGCGCCGGCGAGCTGGCGGTGACCGAGTCGCTGCTGGCCCGGGCGACGCTCGGAATCCAGCTGGTCACCGACCAGCTGGAGATGTTCCGGCACCTGTCCCCGGCCGACTTCCAGGCCATGCAACCGGCGCTGGGCAAGGGATCCGGCGCGGAGTCGCCCGGCTGGCGACAGGTCCAGGCCACGAGCCGACAGCTCGGCCGGGCGTTCGCCGAGCAGCTGGAAGCCCAGGGAATCGACCCGGCCACACTGGGCCGGCCGGATCCGGCGGACCCCGTCCAGCGGCTCGCCGAGGCGCTCGTCGAGTGGGACGAACGGGTGTCGCTGTGGCGGACGCGGCACTACCAGATCGCCCTGCGCGTCGGGGGCCACGCCCCGGACGGCGCCGAGGCGACGATGCTCGCCAAGCTCGTCGGGTACCGGTTCTTCCCCGAACTGTGGCGGGCCCGCCTGAAGCCCACCGACGAATCCGGTAACGAATCACAGGTCGGTCGTCCCTGACAATCCTCGTCCACCAGAAATTGTCAATCCCTCCCCACCTGTCTCTGCGTGGCGACCGAAATTTCGAGGTGCGGTTCGTGCGTGAACTGACGAGTTGGCTGTCCGGTGCCGGTGAGCCCGACAGTTTCCCATACTCCGCCGTGCTGGCGGAGTTTCACCGGGTCGGCAAACACTTCGTCGACAAGGAACTGCTGGCCCTGCTCGACCAGGCCCGTGCGCAGTCGACGGTGCCGGCGGCCGCGCGGGATGCCCACGCCCGGTTGCTGGGTGACTTCCTCGACGCCGCGCTCGACAAGTGGGACGGCCGGTACGACTACCGCAGTTACCTGGCGCTGCGGCTGCTCCGGCTGCCCTGCGGGGACGACGTCGACGACGGGCCGGCCGCCGACCCCGTCGGTGCCCGGCGGGACCGCGACCGGCTCCTCGTCCGCCTGGTCGCCGACGCGCTGGCCTTCGAGCTGACCGCCGCCTCCGGCACCACCGACCTGCTCCCCGAGCGGCGCCCGAGCCGGGACGTGGTGGCCAAGCGCTACCGGCTCGGCGTACGGGCCGCGTCCCCCGCTCTCGTCCGGATGGGCCTGGCCGGCACGGTCCCCCACCGGGAGGCGGTGGCGACCCCGGACGAGCTGCGGGCCCTCGCCGCCGACCCGGATCCCACCGGGGAGCTGGTGCTGCGGCTGAGCATGCTGCCGGTCCACGTGACACACGACGAGTACCTGTTCATCCGGGTGCTCCAGGCGTACGAGTGCCTCTTCGCGGGGATCGCCGACGAGCTGCGCGCCACCGTCGCCGCCCTGTCCGCCGGCCATGCGGGGCCGGCGGTCGAGCGGCTGGCGTACGCCCGCGAGCAGCTCACCGCCGCCGGACCGCTGTTCTCGCTGCTGGCCACCATGCAGGCGGAGGCGTTCCGGACGTTCCGGGAGTTCACCGAGGGGGCGAGCGCCATCCAGTCGCGCTCCTACAAGCTGATGGAGTCGCTGTGCCGTACCCCGGAGGGGTCGCGGTTGGACTCGGCCGCCTACCACCAGGTGCCGGAGGTCCGCGACCGGGTGCACGCCGGGCGGCCGTCGGTCGACGACGCGTTCCGGGCCGCCGTACGCGACGGCCTGCTCGCCGCGCCCGGCGGCGAGCGGGTCGAGGAGGAGATGCGGTCGTTCGCCGCTGCGGTCGTCCAGTGGCGGCGTACGCACCACCGGCTGGCGACCCGGATGCTCGGCCCGCGCCCCGGCACCGGCTACACGGAGGGCACACCCTACCTGGCCGCCGTCCGGTCCATCCCGGTCTTCACCTCCGTCGCCGACGACTCCCGATCCCCGTCCCCGACCGACCCGACCGGAGGCAGCCCCGAGTGAGCCCGCCCGAACCGCACCCCGACGCGCACAGGCCCGAGTGCCTCGACGCCACCGCGCACGCCGCCCTGCGCGCCGAGTTCCCCCTGCTCCAGAGCGCCGTCTATCTCAACAACAACTCCACCGGCGCAGTGCCCAGAGGGGCGGAACACGTCCTCACCGGCTACTGGGAGACGCTGCGGAGCTGGCGCGACGAGGTCTGGCAGGGCTGGCACGTAGGCCTCGACCGGTACGCCGACTCGGTCGCCGCCCTCATCGGCGCGCCGGCGGGCAGCGTCGTCACGGACGCGAACCTCAGCACGCTGCTCGCCCGGGTGGCGTCCTGTTTCGACTACCGCCCGCCGCGCGACCGGATCGTCACCACCGACCTCGAGTACCCGACCGTGCCGTTCATCTGGAACGCGTTCCGCCGCTACGGCGCCCGACTCGACGTGGTCGGCTCGGGCGGCCCGCGGTTCGACGAGGACGCCCTCGAGGCGCGCGTCGACGACCGCACGCTGCTGGTGTGCGTCCCGCACGCCAGCTTCTCCTCCGGCGCCACCATCGACCTGCACCGGCTGGTGCGGCGCGCCCACGACGTCGGCGCCCTGGTGGTGGTCGACGCCTTCCAGAGCGTCGGGGTGATGCCGCTGGACGTGACGGCGCTCGGCGTCGACGTGGTCCTCGGCGGCGCGCACAAGTGGCTGTGCGGGGTCGGCACCGCCTTCCTCTACGTCCGCCCGGGCCTGGTCCCGGAGCTGGAACCGGCGGCCACCGGCTGGCAGGCCGGCGACCGGGCGTTCACGTTCCAGCCGTCGACCGGCTGGGCCGACGGGGCCCGGCGGTTCGCCGGCGGCACCCCGTTCCCCCTCACCTCGCTGGTCTCCCAGGTCGGCCTGGACCTGCTGGCCGGGGTGGGCGTCGACGCGATCCGCCGGCACTCGCTCGCCTGCACCCAACGGGTCCTGGACCGGGCGGCGGCGGCCGGCATCGACGTGGTCAGCCCGACCGACCCGCACCGGCGCGGCGGCGTCGTCTGCCTGGACGTCCCCGACGGCGAGGCCGTCAAGCGGCGGCTGGTCGCGCGCGACATGGTCTGCAGCTGGCGGGGCCACCTGCGGGTCGGCCCGCACGTCTACAACACCCTCGACGAGATCGACACGTTCATGGACGCCCTGGAAGAGGAGCTGAAACGGTGAAGGTCACGCTGTCCCCCCGGGCGCTGATGAGTCTGCTCGCCAACGGGCCCAAGGCCATGGACGTGCTGGAGACCGCGCTCGGCATGGGACTGCTCGACGCGCTGGAGCCCGGGCCGGCGAGCCTCGGCGAGCTGGCCGCCCGGTTCGGCGTACGGCCCCTGCGGCTCTACAAGTTCCTCGACTGCCTGGAGAGCCTCGGCGTCGTCGAGCGCAGTGAGCCGGGCGACGACATCACGACGGCCACGTACCGCGCGGTGCCCGGTCTCCGGGACGCCGTCACGGCGGTCGTCGGCCCCGGCGCCGTCGAACGCGACCGGGACCGTTACCCCTGGCGGCGGCTGCACGGTCGGCTGGCCGGGAGCCTGCGGGGCGAGGTGAGCATGAGCGACGACGACTTCGCCTGGCCCCCGAAGACCGACGAGCAGACCGCCGACTTCGAGCGCAGCATGGCCGTCGGTCTCGGCCCGGTGATCGAGACGGTGCACCGCAACGCCGACCGGCTGTGGCCGGACCGCCGTCGCCTGCTGGACGTCGGCGGGGGCGACGGCACGCTCGCCGCGCACGTCCTCGACGACGCCCCGGGGCTGCGGGCCGACGTGTACAACCTGCCGGCCGTGGCGCCGCTGGTGGCGGCCACCCGGGCGCGTACGGGGCATGCCGACCGGCTGGGTTTCGTGGGCGGCGACTTCTTCGCCGAGCCGCTGCCCACGGGCTACGACGCCATGGCGTTCGTCCGGGTGCTGCACGACTGGCCCAACGACGTCGCCCGCCGGCTGGTCGAGAAGGCGTACGCGGCCCTCGAACCGGGCGGGCTGCTGGTGATCTGCGAGGAGTTCCGCACCCCGGACCGGCTGGCGATGCAGTTCTTCTGGAGCTACTTCCTCATCGGGGTCGACAGCTGCGTCAGCCGGCTGCGGGAGGTCGAGTTCTACACCGGCCTGCTCAAGGAGGTCGGCTTCGACCGGGTGGCCGTGCTGCCCGGCGGCTGGGAGGTGGTCTGCGCGTACAAACCGGTGGCCGGGGTGTGATCCGCCGAGCCGGCGGGGCGGGGCCGCTGCCCCGCCACGCCGGCTCGGCGGCGTTTGACCGCCGGGGCCGGGGGAAGACCCAGCGCCCAGGGCCGATTCCCGAGGGAGCGACGATGGCGGACGCAGGACGGGCCAGGAAGGCCACCGGGGCGCGCAAGGCCCCGATGAAGCGGGCGGCGGCGGCGAAGAAGGTGGCGACGGCCACGAAGCGGGCCACCGGGGCGACCGCGGCCAGGTCCCCGGGCGGGAAGCCCACGCCGACGACCGCCCGCGCGGCCCGGAAGAAGGACACCTCGGCCACGGCGGCCCCGGCCCGCGCCCGCAAGGCGCCCGCCACCGCCGCGCCCGCGAAGAAGGCGCCCGCGAAGAAGGCGGCGAAGGCCGCCGCGACCCGCGCCGGCGCGGCCTCGAAGGCCCCGGCCCGCAGGGCGACGACCATGGAGTCGTTCGGCACCCGACGGGCGCCCCGGACCAGCGCCGGCTGAGCCGGCACCACGACGCGCGGCGGGTGCGGACGCCGGCCGCGCCGGGGCGTCGGCCAGAATGGGCCGGTGGCGAAGCGATCCCGCCGGCGGGCGGCCGACGACCGTGACCGGCCCTGCCCCTGTGGCCTCGGCCAGCCGTACGTCGGATGTTGCGGGCGGCTGCACCGGGGCGAGGCGGACGCGGCGACCGCCGAGGCGCTGATGCGCTCGCGGTACAGCGCCTTCGCCGTCGGCGACACCGCGTACCTGCTGCGCAGCTGGCACTCCTCGACCCGGCCGGGCGCCCTCGACCTCGACCCCGGCCAGCGCTGGACGGGCCTGGAGATCGTCGACACCGAGCGGGGCGGGCTGTTCGACGCCACCGGCACCGTCGAGTTCCGGGCCCACCACCGCGCCGGCGGCCAGCCGGGCACGCAGAGCGAGCGCAGCCGGTTCGTCCGCGAGGACGGCCGCTGGGTCTACCTCGACGCGCTGCCCGACTGACGCCCGGTCGCGACGCCTGGGCACCGCGACCGGGACGCGCTCAGCCGCTGGCGGCGACGCCGTGCGCCAGGCCGAGCCGGTCGACTGCCGCCGAGACGAGTTCGTCCGGCGTCAGCGCCAGGTCGAGCACCAGCACCGACTCGTCGGGGTGGTGCTGTTCCAGGGTGGCCAGCTGCGACTCCAGCAGGCTCGGCGGCATGAAGTGCCCGGCACGCCGGGCCATCCGCTCCCGGATCACCTCGGCGGCGCCGTCCAGGTGGACGAACTCGACGCTCGGCGGCCCCTGCCGCAGCGTGTCGCGGTAGGACCGCCGCAGCGCCGAGCAGGCCAGCACCGTCGACACGCCCTCGGCGGCGCGGGCGGCCATCCAGCCGGCCAGCTCGCGCAGCCAGGGCAGGCGGGCGGCGTCGTCCAGCGGCACGCCGGCGCGCATCTGCGCCACGTGCGCCGGCGTGTGGAACTCGTCGGCCTCGGCGAAGACCAGTCCGGTACGGGCGGCGATGCCCCGGGCCACGGTCGTCTTGCCGGCGCCGGACACCCCCATCACGACCACGTGCCGCGTCGGGGACGCGCCCTCACCAGTCATGGACGGTGCCGTCCTGGAGCCGGTTGAACGGCAGGTACGCCGGCACGTACGGGAACTTCGCGGCGGCCTCCTCGTCCAGTTCGACGCCGAGCCCGGGCTGCTCCCCCGGGTGCAGGTAGCCGTCGACGAAGGTGAACGACTGCCGGAACACCTCGTTGGTGAGCGCCCCGTGCCGCATGTACTCCTGGATGCCGAAGTTGTGGATGGCCAGGTCCAGGTGCAGGGCGGCGGCCATGCCGACGGGCGAGATGTCGGTCGGGCCGTGGATGCCGGACTTGATCTGGTACTGGGCGGCGAAGTCGAGCAGCTTGCGCATGGCCGTGATGCCGCCGGTGTGGGTGACGGCGGAGCGGACGTAGTCGATGAGCTGCTCGCGGATGAGCGTCTGGTAGTCCCAGACGGTGTTGAAGACCTCGCCGATCGCCAGCGGAGTGGTGGTGTGCTGGCGGACCAGCCGCAGCGCCTCCTGGTTCTCCGCCGGGGTGCAGTCCTCCAGCCAGAACAGGTCGTACGGTTCGAGGGCCTTGCCCAGCTTGGCGGCCTGGATGGGGGTCATCCGGTGGTGGCCGTCGTGCAGCAGCGGCAGCTCCGGGCCGAACTCGTTGCGGACCGCCTCGAACACGCCGGGCAGGTGGCGCAGGTAGGAGCGGGTGTCCCAGTCCTCCTCGGCCGGCAGCGGAATGCGCTGCGCCGGCTCGTAGTCGTAGCGCCTGCCGTCGGCGCTGGGCTGGCTGGCGACCCCGTACACGGCGTTGATGCCCGGCACCGAGGTCTGCACCCGGATCGAGCGGTAGCCCTCGTCGAGGTGCCGGCGGATCGAGTCGAACAGCTCCGGCAGGTCCCGCCCGGAGGCGTGGCCGTAGGCCATGATCCCGGTGCGCGACGCCCCGCCCAGCAGCTGGTACAGCGGCATGCCGGCGGCCTTGGCCTTGATGTCCCACAGGGCCACGTCGACCGCCGCGATGGCGGCCATGGTGACCGGCCCGCGACGCCAGTACGCCGAGCGGTAGAGGAACTGCCAGGCGTCCTCGATGCGGTGCGCGTCCCGGCCGATCAGCAGCGGGACGACGTGGTCGCGCAGGTACGAGGCGACCGAGAGTTCCCGTCCGTTGAGGGTGCCGTCGCCCAGGCCGGTGACGCCGTCCTCCGTGGTGATCTTCAGGGTGACGAAGTTGCGGTCGGGGCTGGAGACGATGACGTCAGCGGCGACGATCTTCACGGGGTGCCTTTCTTCTTCGGGGTGCTCGGTGGTCAGCGGAGGACGTCGCCGGCCTCGTGGCCGTCGAGGAGGGACAGTTCGACGCGGCGTGGCAGCCCTTCCCAGTCGCCGGGGCTGGAGACCGCGAAGGCGCCGAGGGTGGCCGCGCGGCGCAGCCGACCGGCCAGGTCGAGCCCGTCGAACCAGCCGGACAGGTAGCCGGCGGTGAACGCGTCGCCGGCGCCGACGGCGTCGACGGCGGTCACGGTCAGCGCCTCGGCCCGCCGGACCCCCTCGCGGGTGTGCGCGCGGGCGCCGTCGGAGCCCAGCTTGACCAGGACCGTGTCCACGCCGCGGTGCAGCAGGTCCGCCACGACGGTGGACTCGTCGGCCCCGGGGTCGCCGACGAGGTCCAGCTCGTCGGCGGAGGCGACGACGGTCGAGGCGTACCCGGCCAGCGGGGTGAGCACCTCGCGCGCGGTGTCGCGGGACCAGAGGCGGTCGCGGTGGTTGACGTCGAGGCAGACCGGGATGCCGGCGGCGACGGCGGCCTCGGCCGCCCACCGGGTGGCCGCGCGGGCGGTGTCGGACAGCGCCGGGGTGATGCCGCTCAGGTGCAGCATCCGCGCGCCGGCGGCCAGCGGCGCCCGCAGGTCGTCGACGCCGAGGGCGGAGCCGGCCGATCCGGCCCGGTGGTACTGCACCCGGGTCAGGTCGGCGGTGCGCCGCTCCAGGAACATCAGGCCGGTCGGCCGGTCCGGGTCGCGGGTCACGCCGTCGACGGCGACGCCCTCGGCGCGCAGCTGGCGCAGCACGTACTCGCCGAACTCGTCGGCGCCCACCCGGCCGACCCAGGCGGCCCGGTGACCCAGCCGGGCCACCGCGACGGCCACGTTGGACTCGGCGCCGGCCAGGTGCATGGTCAGCGGTCCCCCGGCGGCGAGCGGGCCGGCCGAGCGCAGCGACACCAGGGCCTCGCCGACGGTGAGCAGGTCGGGTGCGGTCATGACGGCGTCGACTCCCGCACGGTGGCGAGGTAGCTGCGCGCCCGCGCCCGCAGGGCGTCCAGGTCGCCGCCGGAGGCGGCGTCGCCGACCAGGGGGCCGCCGAGGCCGACCGCGATCGCGCCGGCCCGGAAGTAGCCGGGCACGTCGTCGCGGCCGACGCCGCCGACCGCGACGAACGGGATGTCCGGGAAGGGGTCGCGCACCGCCCTGAGGTACGCCGGGCCGCCGACCGACGCCGGGAAGAGCTTGACCGCCGACGCCCCCATCCGCACCGCCGTGTAGGCCTCGGTCGGGGTGAGCGCCCCGGCGGCCACCGGGAGGCCGCGGCGCGCCGCCTCGGCGATCGACTCGACCACGGCCGGGGTCACCACGAACTGCGCGCCCGCGGCGGCCACGTCGGCGACGTCGGCGGTGGTGAGCACCGTGCCGGCCCCGACCAGCGATCCGGCGGGGGCCGCCGCGCGCAGCGCCTCGATCGCCCCGAGAGCGTCCGGCGTGGTCAGGGCCACCTCGACGACGCGTACGCCCTCCTGGAGCAGGACGGTGCCGGCGGCGATCGCGGCGGCGGTGTCGGTGCCGCGGATGATCGCGAGGATCCGGGCCGCGGTCAGGTCGGCGGTCAGGTCGACGGTCATGTGATCACCATTCCGCGTAGGAGCCGTCGCGGTGCCGCCACATGGGGCTGCGCCACGCGTGTCCGCGCTTGTCCGCCGCCCGTACGGCGTGCTCGTCGATCTCGATGCCGAGGCCGGGTGCCGTGAGCCGCTCGACGTATCCGTCGACGAACGTCAGCGGGGTCTTGTCGAGGCAGTAGTCGAGCACCTCGGCGCCGAGGTTGTAGTGGATGCCGATGCTCTGTTCCTGGATCAGGTAGTTCGGCGTGGCGAAGCCGACCTGGAGGCAGGCGGCGAGCGCGATCGGCCCGAGCGGGCAGTGCGGGGCGAGCTGCACGTCGTACACCTCGGCCAGCGCGGCGATCTTGCGCACCTCGGTGATGCCGCCGGCGTGCGAGAGGTCCGGCTGGGCGACCGCGATGCCGGCCTGGAGCACCGGCAGGAACTCCTGCCGGTTGTAGAGCCGCTCCCCCGTCGACACCGGTGTGGTGGTGGCACGGACGAACTCGCCGATGAGGTGCGAGTTCTCCGGCACCACCGGCTCCTCCAGGAAGAACGGCCGGTACGGCTCCAGCAGCGGGGCGACCCGGCGGGCGGTGGCGAGGGTGAACCGGCCGTGGAAGTCGACCGCCACGTCCCGCTCGTCGCCGAGCACCTCGCGGGCGGCGGCCACCCGCTGCACCACGCCGTCGATCTCGGCGACGGACGCCACGGTGCTCATCCGGCCGGAGGCGTTCATCTTCACCGCGGTCAGGCCGGTGGCGACGGCGGCGGCGATCTGGTCGCGGACCTCGCTCGGCTCGTCGCCGCCGACCCAGCCGTAGACCCGGATCCGGTCCCGGACCGGGCCGCCGAGCAGCTGGTGCACCGGCGCGCCGAAGTGCTTGCCGGCGATGTCCCACAGCGCCTGGTCGAGCCCGGCGACGGCGCTGGCCAGGATCGGCCCGCCCCGGTAGAACGAGCCCTTGGTCATGACCTGCCAGTGGTCCTCGATGCGCAGCGCGTCCCGGCCGACCAGCAGCTCGCTGAGCTGCTCGACGGCGGTGCGGACGGTCTCGGACCGGCCCTCGCAGGTCGCCTCGCCCCAGCCGACGATCCCGGAGGACGTCTCGACCCGGACGAACAGCCAGCGCGGCGCGACGAGGAAGGTCTCCACCCGTTCGATCGTGGTCATGGTGTCCTCAGCCCTTCGTGGCGCCGGCGGTGAGGCCGGAGACGACGTACTTCTGCACGAACAGGGCGATCAGCATGATCGGCAGGGTGACGACCGTGGCCGCCGCCATCAGGCCGCCCCAGTCGATGCTGGCGTAGCCGACGAAGTCGAAGATCGCCACCGGGAGCGTCTTGGTGTCGGCCCCGGACAGCACGAGGGCGAACATGAAGTTGTTCCAGGAGAAGATGAACGACAGGATGCCCGCGGTCGCGATGCCGGGCACCGACAGCGGCAGGGTGATCCGCCGGAACGCGCCGATGTGGGTCAGCCCGTCGACGAGCGCCGCCTCCTCGAGCTCGGTCGGCAGGCCGTCGAAGTAGCCCATCATGATGTAGACGATCAGCGGCAGCGACACGAACATGTGGCTGAGGATCAGCACGGTGAACCCGCCGACCATCTGCAGGTTCGAGAAGACGTAGTACCAGGGCACCAGCAGCGAGACGCCGGGGATGACCCGCGCCATGAGCACGACGAGCGCGGACTTCTTCATGTTGAAGCGGCTCATCGAGTACGCGGCGGGCACGCCGAGCAGCAGCGACAGCACGGTGGCCGCGAGCGCCACCCAGAGGCTGTTGCCGATGAACTGGATGTAGTTCGCCTGCTGGAGCACGTTGGAGTAGTTGTCCAGCGTCGGGGAGAAGACGAACGCCTTCTCGGTGTCGTAGATGTCGACGTTGGTCTTCAACGACGCGGCGACCATCCACACCAGCGGCGCGATCAGCGACAGCACGACGAGGACGAGGGCCACCGTGCGGAAGATCTTGTACGGCCTGCGCAGCTTCATCGGTCCAGCCCCTTCTTGCGGTAGGTCAGGGCCCACATCACCCCGATGATGATCAGGAAGAAGATGATGAGGACGGTCGATGAGACGCCGTAGTCGTTGTAGTCGAAGCTGAGCCCGTAGGCGTACACGTTCAGGGTCTCCACCTCGTGGAACGACCCGCCGCCGCGCCCCTTGGTGGCGTAGAGGATGTCGAAGGTCTTCAGGGCGTCGATGCCGCGCAGCAGGATCGCGACGATCACGGTGGGCATCAGCAGCGGCAGGGTGACGTGCCGGAACCGCTGCCAGGTGCTGGCGCCGTCGATCAGCGCCGCCTCCTGCGGCTCGTCGGACAGCGACGTCAGGCCGGCGAGCAGGATCAGCACGACCATCGGCGTCCACTGCCAGATGTCGATGAACATCGTCGTCGGCAGGGCCGAGTTCTGCCCGGAGAGCCAGGGCTGGGGGTCGATGCCGACCCAGCCGAGCACCTGGTTGGCCATGCCGATGTTGGGGTCGAAGATCAGCCGCCACATCATGCCGACCGCGACCGGGGTGGCCACCAGCGGCAGCAGGATCGCGACCCGGACCCACTTCTCACCGCGGAACGGCCGCCACAGCAGCAGGGCGATCGCCATGCCGAGGACGACCTCGAAGAAGAGCACGACGCCGGTGAAGAGGGCGGTGCGCCACACGGCCGGCCAGAACCGGTCGGTGTCGCCGAGCACGTCAAGGTAGTTCTGGAAGCCGATGAACTCGCTCTCGGCACGGACCGAGCCCTCGGCGTCGGTCAGGCTGAGGTACCCGGTCCACGCCACCGGAAAGATGATCAGCACGGCGACGAACAACATGGCGGGTGCCGCGAAGAGCCACTTGCGGTGCGCGTTGGCCCAGCGCGACCAGGCCGAGGTCTCCGGGGACGCCGGACGCGCCTCGGGCGATCTTTTGACTGGTGTGGTGACGGCTGACATGGGGTCTCCGGGTGGGTCAGGGCAGCGGCCCGACGCGGGGTGGCGGAGCCGGTCGGCTCCGCCACCTGCGCTTCGGGCTACTTCGCCTCGTCGTCGAGGAACTTCTGGAACGCCTCGTTGGCCGCGTCCGCCGAGGCGGCCGCGTCCTTGCCGGTGATCGCGTCGACGATCGGCTGGCCGACGATCTCCCGCGCCTGGGCGACCTTCTCGACCAGCGGCCGGTCGTGGCCCACGCCGTTGGCGGTGCTGACCGTGGTGGCCTCGGCGAGGTCCTTCGGGTAGGTCGCCGCGCCCTCCGGGTTCTCCCAGACGGAGGTACGGGCGCTGGGCACGCCGGCCTTCTGCTGCGCCAGCGCCTGCTCCTTGCCGGCCGCCCACTGGATGAACTTCCAGGCGTTGTCCTGGTTCTTCGAGGCCTCGTTGACGCCGAGCGCCCAGGACGGGATGTTGTACGGCTTCGAGCCGGCCGGGCCGGCCGGGAAGGCCGCGAACCCGACGGTCTCGGAGACCTTCGACTTGGCCGGGTCGGTGGCGTTCTTGTAGAGCGAGTTGGCCTCGGTGTAGAAGGCCGCCTTGCCCTGGGTGAAGATCGCCATCGCCTCGGACCAGCTCATGTCGGTGCTGATGTTCTCCGGGCCGTGCTCACGCAGCAGCCCGCCGTAGTAGGCGTACGCCTGCTTGGCCTGCTCGGTGTTGATCGAGGCCTTGCCGCTGGCGTCGACGAAGTCGCCGCCGAAGCTGTAGAGGAAGCTGGAGAACTGGGTGACGGCGGCGGCCTTGCCGGTGCGGGACACGAAGCCCGCCACGCCCGGGTTGTCCGCCTCGACCTTCGCCGCCTGCGCCTTGAGCTCGTCGAGGGTCTTCGGCGGGGCGGTGAAGCCGGACTTCTCCAGCAGGTCCTTGCGGTAGTAGAGGACCTCCTGCTCGGTGATGATCGGCACGCCGACCACCTTGTCCTCGTACGTGGTGGCCTGCACCGGTCCGGACTGGAAGTCGGCGATCTCGAACGCGCTGTCCGACTTGCTCTTCTCCGTCAGGTCGGCGAGGTACTTGTTCTTGGCGAACAGCTTCCCCTCCTGCAGCGGCCGGTACATCATCACGTCCAGGTCGGTGGACCCGGCGTTGAGCTTGACGTTGTACTGGTCGGAGAGCTGGTCCTCACCGAGCTGGGTGACCTCCACCTTCAGGCCCGACTGCTTCTCGAACTCCGGCAGGGCCTTCTTGATGTTCTCCGTCCAGACGTGGTTCACCAGCGTCACGCGAACGGTGTTCGAGCCGCCGGCGTCGTCCCCGCCGCCACCGCAGGCGGACAGGCCGAGGGCGACGACCATCGCCAGGGAAGTCCCAATAACTGATCGACGTCTCACGTCCATCTCTCCTTATGCCGTGGCCGTGGCCGCCGCCCTGACGGGTGGGCCGCCACCTCGCGGTTTACATCCGCTTAACAACCGGATGCTAGGCCGAAAAAACAGATTTATACAAGGGGTAGACCCAACTGATATGCTCCGTGACGTGAAATCGTCCTCCTCGGGGGCTGTGGCCGCCCAGCTCGCCCCTGTCGAGGCTGGCCTGCACGCACGCGTCCTCGATCGCCTCGGCACGGCCATCTGTGACGGCGAGCTGGCTCCCGGGTCGGTGCTCAACATCGACGACCTGGTCGACCGCTACGCCGTGTCCCGCTCGGTCGTCCGCGAGGTGCTGCGGGTGCTCGCCTCGATCGGGTTCATCGAGACCCGCCGCCGCGTCGGGGTCATGATCCGCCCGTCGGAGGACTGGAACGTCTTCGATCCGCAGGTGATCCGCTGGCGGCTCGCCTCGGCCGGCCGCATCGTCCAGCTACGCTCGATCACCGAGCTGCGGACCGCCATCGAGCCGCACGCCGCCTGGCTGGCCGCCAGCCGGGTCGGCCACGACGAGGCGAGCGACCTGGTCGGGCTCGCGGCGAAGATGTGGGCCGCCGGCAAGGCCGGCGACGAGGAGCGCTTCCTCCAGCTCGACATAGAATTCCACCGCCGGATCCTGGTCGCCTCCGGCAACGAGATGTTCGTCCGGTTGCAGGACCTGATCGCGGAGGTGCTCACCGGCCGGCACCAGCACCACCTGATGCCGCACCACCCGCACGAGCAGGCCCTCCAACTGCACGCCGAGGTGGCCCAGGCGATCCAGCGGCGCGACGGCGAGCGCGCCCGGCGGGCCATGGTGCAGCTCATGGAGCAGGCCTTCGACGAGATGAGCTCGATCTGGGAGCAGACCGGCGAGACCGCCGGCGCCTGAGCGCGACCCGCCGGGCTGACGGCGTACCGGCGCGGGCAACTCGCCGCCGACGAGCCTGCGCGGGCGCGCGCTCCGGGACCTCGACGGCCACCGGTGGTCGTTCCGGCTGACGGGCGACGGGCCCGGCGGCGGTCGCACGGACCGCCGCCGGGCCGTGGTCAGCCGGCGTGCCCGGCGGTCGTCCGCACCGGCCCGCGGCGGGCCGAGCGGCCCCCGCGGGTCACCAGGAGCAGCGCCACGATCAGGTACGGCGCCGCGGCCACCGCGAACGCGACCCCGTTGCCGGCCCCGGTGGCGAGCAGGCCGTAGCCGCCGTAGACCGCGATGACCGTCACGTCGGTGGCCATCCCGGCCAGCGAGGTGACGGTGGCGCGGCTGCCCCCGGTGATCCGGGCCTGCAACCGGGCGTCGGCGAGCACGGTGGCGAGCTGGAAGCCGCAGAACGCGGCCGCGACCAGCGCGAAGCCGGCCGGCCGGGCGGACAGCGCCCCCGCGACCAGGGCCAGGGCCGACAGCGCCAGCAGACCGGCGTACCCCCGGGCGGTCAGCCGCTCCCCCGCCGGGGCCAGCAGACCGCCCACGGCCACACCGAGCCAGGTGAGCAGGAGCAGCAACGGCACGGTCGCCTCGCCGACGCCGGTGTCCCGGGCCAGCAGCGGGGTGTACTCGTCGAGGGCGCCCCAGACCGCCGCGACGACCGCGACCAGCAGCACCGCCGCGCGCACGGTCCGGTCGGCGCGGACCTCGGCGAGCCCCGCGCGCAGGCTCGCCCACCAGCCGAGGTCCTCGTCGTCGTCCGCCCCACCGTCGCGCCCGGGCCTGTCCGGTCCCCCGTCACGCCCGATCCCGTCCGGTCCGCCGTCGCCCACGGCGAGGGCGGGGGCGGCGTCGAGATCAGCGGGCGCGGCGTCGGCCCGGACGGATTCAGCGTCGGCGGCGGCGGTCTCGGGTCGGCGGTGTTCGGGGAAGCGGGTGGCGACGGCGGCGGCGAGCAGGCAGGCGAGCACGCTCGCCACACCGACGGCCGGGTAGCCGCCGACGGCGAACACGGGGCCGGCCAGCAGGATCGAGGCGAGCACGCCGATCGTCCCGGCCGTCTTCGCCCGGCCGATGACGCGGGCGTAGCGGCCGGCGGCGCCCAGGCGGTCGAGTTCGGTGAAGACCAGCGCCTCCAGCGAGCCCGAGGCGAGCGCCCCGCCGGCGCCCCAGAGCACGAACCCGACGGCGAAGGCCGGGTACGAGGGCACGAGCACCCAGAGGGCGAAGCCGGCAGCGGTGAGCACCGGCGCGAGGCTGAGCAGCAGCCGCCGGGAGACCGCGTCGGCGAACGCGCCGGAGGGCACCTCCAGCAGGATGCTGGCGGCCGACCAGATCACGAACAGCGACGAGATCTGCCACACCGACAGGCCGGTGTCGCTGAACAGCAGCGCGTACAGCGGATAGAGCAGGACGAGTTCGCCGAGGAACGCGTACCCGTAGAGGGTGGCCGCCAGCCGGCGGACGCGCGCGTCGGACGCGCGCGGAGGGTGGACAGTCATGGGACCTTCCCGTGAGGACGAAGCGGACGCCGGACGTACGGCGACCGCGGCGGCCCACGGCAGTGGCCCCTAGCAGTGCATCAACATCGCCACGTCATGCCGCGATGGTAGCCGCGCCGGCCCGGGCCGTCACGCCCTTCGCCGGACACACGCCGGGGTGGGATCCGATGTGGATCCCATCCCGGCGGTGTGGTCAGCGGCGGCGTTGCTCGCCCTCCAGCGGCGGGATCACCATGGTGGCCTCGCTGTCCTCGCCGGCCGGGCGGTCCGGGACGGCGGCGCCGCCCGAGGTGACCCGGGTGGCGTCCGGGTCGCCCTGTCGCGGCACGGGCACGGTCGGGTCGGTGTCGGCGCGGGGACCGGAGACCACCTGCGTGGCGTCCGGGTCCGCCCCGACGCGCGGGGCGGAGACCACCTGGGTGGCCTCCGGGTCGGTGTCGACGCGCGGGCCCGAGACCACCTGCGTGGCGTCCGGGTCGCCGCCGTGCGTGGCCGCCGCGGCGAGGTGGGCCTCGCTGTCGCGGCGTCCGGCCTGGTAGGCGCGCGCGTGCGTGGCGATCAGCCGCGACTCCTGCTCGGCCCGGCTCAGCCACGACTCCCAGCGGCTCTGCATGGGACGGATCAGCCCGCCGCCGACCCCGACGACGAGGATGCCGCCGACGGTGGCCAGCACCGCGATCAGCACCGGAGTGGTGACCGCGGTGGCCACGCCGATCTGGTTGAGCGCGGCGATGACGCCCAGGCCGAGGATGAACACGGAGGCGATGGTGGCCAGGAGCCGGCCGTACGACAGCCCGCCGAGGGCGCCGCTGATGATGTCCTTCACCGCGTTGGCGATGGCGGCGGCGACCACGACGATGACGATCGCGACGAAGGCGCGGGGCAGCCAGGCGATCACACCAGCGATCAGGTCGGAGATGGGGTTCGGCCCCCAGATGCCGAAGGCCAGCTGGAGGGTCACCAGCAGCACCCCGTAGTAGGCCAGCTTGGCGACGATGTCGCTGGCGTCGTACCGGGAGCGGGCCAGGGCCCGGCGGACCCCACCGCGTTCCACGGCACGGTCGAAGCCCACCCGCTCCAGCACCTTGTCCACGATCTTCAGCACGGCCTTGGCGATCAGCCAGCCGGCCACCAGGATCGCCACGAAGGCGACGGCCTTGGGCAGGAACAGCATCACCGACCGGAGGGCGTCCCCCACCGCGTCGCCGAAGTTGTCTCTCATCGGAATTCCTCCACACGGCATCCGGGTTCGTCCGGCCCGACCTACCCCCGGCGGCGACCGGGGAAACGCCCGGTCAGCGGCGCCGGCAGCCGTAGGACACCGGGGTCTGGGCCTGCACCGGAGCCGGTGAGGTGATGTTGACCGTGGCCGTCTCGGTCGTGCTGCCCACGCCGCTGAAGGTCCAGCGCAGCGTCAACTCGACGGTGCGCTGGCCGTACCCGACCCGCTCGGTGAGCAGGCTGCCCGGCGCGCTGCCGGTGCGCAGCCACTGGTAGCGGATCTCCCCCGCCCGGCCGTTCGTCGACACGGTGGCGACCACGTCGACGGTGACGTCGCACCGGTCGCCGGCCGGCTGCGGAACCGCCACCGTCACCCCGGTCACCTCGAGCGGGCTGATCCGCTGCCAGAGGTACAGGCCCACGGCGGCGAGCAGCGCGACGGTCAGCAGGGTCGACAGCACCGAGGCCACCGTCCGCCACGCCGAGCGCCGTCGCGGCGGCGCCGGCCACGCGGGTGCCGGTGGCGGGGTCGTCGGCACGCCCGGACCGAACCGCACCTCCCCGCCGGGCGCGGCGGCGGGCCCGCCGGGCGGCGTCCCCGGACCGGGCGCGGTGGTGCGCCCGGCACCGGCCACGTGCCCGACCTCCGTGGCCGTCGCCCGGGCGGTCCACTCCCCCGGTGCGTGCCGCGCCGCCGGCCACGGCCCGGGTGGCCCGCCCAGGGCGCGCTGCGGCATCGTCGCCTCGCCGAGGTCCGGGCGCACGGTCGCCGCACCGTGGGCCAGGGAGGCCGTCGGCTCCCCCGCCGCCAGGCGCACGGTCGCCTCATCGGAGGCAAGGCGCGCGGTCGGCTGCCCACCGGCCAGGTGCACCGTCGCGTCGCGCGAAGGCAGGTGCGCGGTGGGCTCCGCCTGTGGCTGCGGCGGGTGGACGTTCAGGCGTACGGTCGCCGCGCCGTCGTCCGGCTGGCGGCGGGCGGGCAACGCCTCGGTCGGGTCGTTCGGCTGGGTCACGGCGGCCCGCCCTCCGTCGTCGTGGTCGGCATCGAAGTGTCGGGCGTCAGCCCGGCGTGCAGAACGAGCGCAGCGTCACGTGCACCGGCGAGCCCTCGGGCGAGGCGTTGCCGGCCTCGTCCACGGCGACGACCCGGACCGGGATCCGGGTGCTGGTCTTCGGCTGGGGCAGCTCGCCCAGGACGCCCCGGAACACCCCGCGCCCGCCCGACGCCATGGGCACCTCGGTGGTGCGGCCGTCCAGCGTGTACCGCAGGCTCACCCTCAGCTCCCCGGTGGCCGTACGGTCGTCGGTGACGACCGCGGAGATCGTGCTGGACGTCGGCCCGTACGGGCAGCCGCGCGGGTCGAGTTCGTTCGGGCTGGCCGCGACCCTGCCGACGGAGGGCGCGACGGTGTCCGCCGGCGCGGCGCTGGCGCTGGCCGACGCGGTCGGCGAGGCGGGGGCCGACGTCGTCGGCGCGCCGGGGCCGGCCGGCTCCGGTGCGGCCGTCGTCGCCGTGGGTGCGACGGTAGCGGTCGGGGTGGGCGTCGTCCCGGCCGTCGGGCTCGGCGCGGGGGCCGACGCGGACGGTGCATCCGTCGGCTCGACCGGCGCCTCGGGTGCGGTCGTCCCGGCGGCGGGCAGCGGCTCGTCGCGGCCGGCGTAGCTGAACCCGGCGCCGCCGAGCAGCAGCGCCGCCGCCAGCCCGCCGCCGACCAGCGCCGCGCGGGCCCGGCCGGACCGCAGCCACGTCCACCGGTCCGTCGCCTCGCCGAACGCGGTGCTGGCCAGGCTGGTGGCCCCGCCGGTGCCGTCCGGGAACGGCAGGAGTGCGGCGAGCAGGGCCGCCCGCCGGGCCAGCTCGCGCAGGCCACGCTCCTCCCACCGCCGCCCGTACGCGTCGGCCGCCACCCGCTCCAGGACGGCGAGGAAGACCTGGGCGGGTTGGGGCCGCAAGGCCGGTTGCTTGGCCATGCCGTGCCGCAGCAGTTCGTGCACCGGCTCGGGGGCCGGGTCGGTGGGGATCGGCGCGTGGGCGTGCTGCTGGCGCAGGGTGAGCAGGTCCCGCCCGTCGAAGGGCGGGCGGCCGGTGAGGCACTCGTAGAAGGTGGCGGTGGCCGCGTAGATGTCGCAGGCCGGGCTCGCCGGGGCGCCCGTCCACTGCTCGGGGGCCATGTAGCGGGGCGTGCCGGTGACGCTGACCCCGGAGCTCTCACCCACCGGCATGGCGATGCCGAAATCGGCCAGTTTGCTGGCGCCCTCGGTGGTGACCAGGACGTTCTCCGGCTTGTAGTCGCGGTGCACGACGCCCCGGGCGTGCGCCGCGCCGAGCCCGGCCAGCGAGCCCTTGAGGACGCAGAGCGCCGACTCCGGCGTCGTCGCTCCGTGCGCGCGCAGCAGCTGCCGCAGCGACACGCCATTGACCAGTTCCATGACGATCGCCGCGCCGCCGGGCGACTCGACGTACTCGTAGAGGCGCGAGACGTGCGGGTCGTCGATGCCGGCCAGCAGCCGGGCCTCGGCGCGGAACGCCGTGCGGAACGTCGGATCGTCGCCGATGCCGCCGGTGAGGTACTTGATCGCCACCTGGGTGCCGGTCGCCTCGTGCACGGCGAGGTCCACCCGGCCGGACGCGCCGGCGCCGAGCTGCCGCACCGGACGGTAGCCGGAGACCTGCCAGCCGGTCACGCGTTCACCTCTCCGCTCCGGGGACGGTGGGGCCGTCCCCCGGTCGCCATTGTGGTCGCGGGAGCCGGCGCGGCCATCGGCGCAACGGCTGCTTCCGGCCCCCGGACGTCCGGGCGGTCCCGGCGGGTGGCGGCATGGTCGGTTACGGACACACGTCACTGGTACCACCCGCCGGCAACCGCACCCGCGCCACGGCGCTCCCGGCCGGGCCGGCTGGACTAGGGTGCAGGCCGTGGGCAGCGAGGCGACTCCCGAGGCAGCGACCCGTCGGCCGATGACGACCCGGCGGTGGCTCACTGTCCTGTTGCTGACGATGACGGCCCTGGTCCTGCTCGGCGGGGGCGCCGGCGCCGCCGCGCTGAGGCACACCGCCGCGGTCTCCAACCACCTCGCCGACCAGGTCGCCCCGGCCCGTACGGCGGTCGGCCAGCTCGACAGCGGCCTGCTCGCCCAGGCGGCGGCCGTACGCGGCCACGTCGTCACCGCCGACCCGCGCTTCCTCGAGGCGTACCGGCGGGGCGTCGAGAGCGAACGCGTGACCATGTCCCGGCTGCGCGAGCTGCTCGCCGGCGAGCCGGAGGCGCTGGCCGACCTGGACCGGGCGCAGCGGCTGGCCGACCGCTGGCGCACGGAGTTCGCCGAACGCCTGGTCGCCTCCCGGCAGGCCGGCGGGACGCCGCAGGAGCTGGCGCCGCTGGTGACCGGGGACGCGGAGACCTTCGCGGCGGTACGCGCCGAGCTGACCGGGCTGGTCGCCCGCCTCGACGGGATCCGGGACGCCGGCCGGGACGACCTCGACCGGGCCCGGGCGCTGCGGGACCTGACCTTCGTGGCGATCCTGGCTGCTCTGCTGCTGTGCGGGATCGTCGGATCCGTGCTGGTGCGCACGAGGGTGCTGCGCCCGCTGGACCGGCTGGGGGCCTCGGTGCGGCAGGTGGCGGGCGGCGACTTCCGGCACCGGCTGCGGCCCGACGGCCCCGCCGACATCGCCCGGCTGACCAGTGACGTGGAGACGATGCGCCGCACCGTGGTGGAGGCGTGGGAGCGCAGCCAGCACGACCGGGACGCCCTGGAACAGCAGGCGGCCGAGCTGCGTCGCTCCAACGAGGACCTGGAGCAGTTCGCGTACGTCGCGTCGCACGACCTGCAGGAGCCGCTGCGCAAGGTGGCGTCGTTCTGCCAGATGCTGGAGCGCCGCTACGCCGACCAGCTCGACGACCGCGCCCGGCAGTACATCGGCTTCGCCGTCGACGGGGCCAGCCGGATGCAGGAGCTGATCAACGACCTGCTGACGTTCTCCCGGATCGGCCGGGTCTACGGCGAGCTGCGGGAGGTCGACCTGGCCGAGGTGTTCGCGCAGGCCGAGTCGAACCTGTCCCGGGCGGTGGACGAGTCCGGCGCGACGATCACGCGCGACCCGCTGCCCACCGTGCGGGGCGAGCCGACCCTGCTGACCATGCTCTGGCAGAACCTGCTGGGCAACGCGGTCAAGTTCCGCAGCCCCGACCGGGCGCCGCTGATCCGGGTGACGGTGACGGACACCCCGCAGGACTGGTCCTTCGCCGTCGAGGACAACGGCATCGGCATCGACCCCCGCTACGCCGAGAAGATCTTCGTCATCTTCCAGCGCCTGCACCCCCGTGGCACGTACCCGGGCACCGGCATCGGGCTCGCGGTGTGCAAGAAGGTCGTCGAGTTCCACGGCGGCACGTTGAGCCTGGACGAGGCGTACCGCGACGGGACCCGCTTCGTGTTCACGATGCCGCGGCTGCCGACGGCGGTCGTACCCGCGCAGCCGGGCGAGCCGGCCACGGAGTCGGCGGCGGGGGTCTGAGAGCCTGCCCGCCGCCCGGGGTCAGGCCTGCGGGCGCCGGTGGCCGTCACCGGGCACCGGCGCGGCGGGTTCCGGGCGCTGCGCCGCCGGTGGCTCCGCGTCGCGGGTGAACTTGTCGAAGAAGCGCAGCAGCTCCACCGGGAACGGCATCACCAGGGTGCTGTTCTTCTCGGCCGCCACGTCCACCACCGTCTGCAACAGCCGCAGCTGGTAGGCCCCCGGCGTGTTCGCCATCGCCCGGGACGCGTCGGCGAGCCGGCGGGACGCCTGGTACTCGCCGTCGGCGGCGATCACCCGGGCGCGGCGTTCGCGTTCCGCCTCGGCCTGGCGGGACATCGACCGTTTCATCCCCTCGGGCAGCGCGACGTCCTTGACCTCGACCCGCTCGATCAGCAGCCCCCACGGCCCCTCCGTCGGCGCGTCGATGACCGCCTTCAGCTCGGCGTTGACCCGGTCCCGGTCGCCGAGCACGGTGTCCAGGTCGGCCTTGCCGATCACCGAACGCAGGGCGGTCTGTGCCACCTGGAGCACGGCCGAGGGGTAGTCGTGGACGTTCACCAGCGCCTTCACCGGGTCGACGACCCGGTAGTAGACCACCGCGTCGACGGTGAGGGTGACGTTGTCCCGGGTGATCGCCCCCTGCGGGGGCACCCCGATGACGGTCGTCTGCATGCTGACCCGGACCATCCGGTCGGCGACCGGGACGATCAGCCGCAGGCCGGGCTCCCGGACCGGCGTCAGCACCCGACCGAAGCGGAAGACGACGCCGCGCTGGTACTGCTGCACCAGCCGGACGCTCAGCGCGCCGACGAGCGCCAGGAGCACGGCCACGATCACCACGCCGACCACGACCGCTTCCACGGCACCCCCGATCCGAACGGCTCCCCGGGCCGCCCCTTTCCCGCTGCGCCGGGAAGTAGTCCCGGCGCAGCGGGTGGCCGGCCGGCCCGTCGGATCAGCCGGCCGACCTGCCGCTGCCGGACAGGCGGGCGGCCACCAGCGCGATCCCGCACGCCGCGACGGCGCTCAGCGGGGCGATCAGGAAGCCGATGGTCACCTCGCCAGCCGCGTCCAGCACCACGCCGGTCACCGCCGCGCCGCCCGCGCTGCCCACCGAGAACGCCGTCGCCGCCCAGGCGAACGCCTCGGCCACCGTGCCGGTGGGCGCCACGTCGTCGATCGCGACGAAGGCGATGGTCAGCAGCGCCGGCAGCGCGAGCCCGCTGACCGCCATCAGCGCCAGCATCGCGGGCGGGGCCGGGGTGAGCAGCAACGGCAGGTAGCCGGCGGCGAAGACGCCGACCACGCGCGGCAGCGTGGCGTGCCGGCGCAGTCCGCCGAAGCGCACGTAGAGCAGGCCGCCGACCAGCGCCCCGGTGGCCTGCGCGGCGAGCAGCCAGCCCGCCCAGGACCGGGCCCCGGCCGCCTCGGCGTATCCGGTCGCGGCGACTGTCACGCTCCCCACCGCCGCGCCCACCAGCAGCAGCGCCCCGAGGACCAGTCGGAGCCGGCCGGCGCGCAGCGGCCCGGCCCAGTGGCGTACCGCCGGCTCGCCCCGCCAGCGCCGGACCGCGTCGGTCGTGGCGAACCACGCGGTGCCGGCGGCCTGGAAGCCCGCGGCGGCGGCCAGACCGCCGGTCGGGCCGGCCAGGCCCACGGCGGCGAGCGTGACCACCGGGCCGAGGATGAAGATCAGCTCCTGGACGGCGATGTCCAGGGTGTACGCGGTCTGCACCCGGTGCGCGGGGAGCAGGTCGCGCCAGAGCACCCGCAGGCACGACTCGAACGGCGGCGCGCCCGCCCCGGCCAGGGCGGCGGCGCACACGGTGACCGGCAGGTTGACGTGCGCGGCGGTGAGGGCGAAGCCGATCGTCGACGCCGCCACGGAGAGCCACAGCACCGGCGGCTGCCGCCAGCGCTGCGCCATCCGGGCGAGCATCGGCTGGCCCACGGCGGTGCCGGCGGTGAACGCGCCGACCAGCAGGCCCGCGACGGTCAGCGTCATCGTCTCGCGGGCGAAGACGAGCAGGGCCAGGGGTGCCGCGCCGAGCGGGAGCCGGCCGAGCAGGCTGGCCGCCAGGACCCGGGCGGTCTGCGGCGCCCGCAGCACGGCGAGGGCGGAGGTGTCGGTGGGGTCGGCGGGCGGGTGGTCGGCGGGCGGTACGAGTTGGCGGTGATCGGATCCGGGCATGACTGAGCGCTCCCGAGCGTGGCGGAGATGGACCGGTGGGCGGTGGAGTGCCGGGCCGGTCAGGGAACGTAGTCGGAGCGGTCGTGACCGTCGCCGTAGAGCGGGAGGTCCGGGGTGATCCAGAGACCGTGCGCGGCGGCGACGGCATGCGGTGGGATCACGCTGGACAGTCTAGACCCGAACGCCGCCACCGGTGGGGGCCAGCCGCGCCGGATTGGCCCTGGCCACCGCGCCGACCGGCCGCCCTACGATGACGGCCCACGACTCGCCGCACCGCCGGGAGGACGTCATGCGGGAGCGCTTCGCCGACCTGTCCACGCCGCTGATCGCCGACGCCTGCGTACGCCTCGGCGTGCCCCCGCGCGCGGCGCCGGCCGGGATCCGGGCGGTCGTCCCCGGTCACCGCCTCGTGGGCCGGGCGCTGCCGGTGCGCCACCACGGCAGCGTGGACGTGTTCCTGGAGGCGTACGAGAACGCGATCCCGGGCGACGTGCTCGTGATCGACAACGGCGGCCGGAGCGACGAGGCGTGCGTCGGGGACCTGGCGGTGCTGGAGGGCGTCGAGGCCGGCATCGCCGGGCTCGTCGTCTGGGGCCTGCACCGGGACACGCCCGAGCTGGTGGAGATCGACCTGCCCGTCTTCAGCTACGGCAGCCTCCCGGCGGGCCCGGCCCGCCTCGACGCGCGGGAGCCGGAGACGCTCACCAGCGCCCGGGTCGGGCCGCACGTGGTGACCGCCGACGACCTCGTCGTCGCCGACGACGACGGGGTGCTGTTCGTGCCCGCCGCGCGGGCCGCGGAGCTGTTCGCGGCGGCGGAGCGCATCGGGACCGTCGAGCGGGTCCAGGCGCGGCGGATCCGCGCCGGGGAGACGCTGCGGGAGCAGACCGCCTTCGCCGACTACCTGGCCCGCCGCGCCGCCGACCCCGCCCACACCTTCCGGCAGCACCTGCGGCAGGTCGGCGGGGCGATCGAGGAGTGACCACCCGAAGGCGCGCGTGAGGGTGGTCATAGCGGCTGGACGCCCCACCGTGGCGGGCTGCTAGCCTCGTCGGCAGGTCATGAGCGCCAGCGTCAAGCCCCGGCTCGCTGGCCGGCAACCCTCGTCCGCGCAGGGGTGCCCCGGGTGAGGACCAGGCACCGGAGCGGCTCCGGTGCAAGCGCGGCCTGGTTCCCAGGTCGTCCCGACCGAGGAGAGCCATGCCCGTCCGCATCTGCGCCCCACCGGCGGTCCCCGCCGTGGCCCCGACGTCGCCGGCGCTGATCCGGCGCCGCCACATCGACATGATGCGGGTCTGCGCCACCTCCTGTCGCCCCGGCGACGCGCGCTAGCCGCGCCACCCCTTCTTTCCCCGCACCATTCCAGCGGTACGCCCACCGGGCGCACCGTCGGTGACGCGCGCCCCGTGCCCGTCGCCGCAGACACCTCATCGGAGACACCTGTGCGAATCATTTCCTCCCTCACCCGCGCCGCCGCCCTCGGCGTGGCCGCCGTCCTGGCCGCCACCACCCTGACCGCCTGCGGCGACGACGCGGCCGGCGCGGCCGACAACCCGTACGGCCTGCTCCAGCCGGGCGTGCTGCGCACCGGCACGCTCACCGACGCCCCGCCGAACGTCTACCTCAAGGACGGCAAGTTCACCGGCTTCGACAACGACCTGCTCGTCGCGGTCGCCGGGAAGGTCGGCCTCAAGGTGGAGTTCGTCGGCACCGACTTCTCCGCCCTGCTCTCCCAGGTGAACAACCGCAAGTTCGACGTCGGCAGCTCCTCGATCACGATCACGGAGGCGCGCAGGAAGACCGTCGACTTCGGCAACGGCTACGACTTCGGCCACTTCGGACTCGACGTGCCGGCCGGCTCGTCGATCACCGGCTTCGACCAGCTCGCCGGCAAGCGGGTCGTGGTCGTGCAGGGCACCGTCCAGGACGACTACGCCACCGGCGAGGGGCTCGACCCGGTCCGGGTGCCCGACTACAACGGCGCGATCAACCAGCTCAAGGCCGGCACGGCCGACGCCTGGATCGCCCCCGCCGAGATCGGCGACAAGTCGGCCGCCGACAGCGCCGGCAAGATCACCGTGGCGGCCAAGCTGCTCAGCCCGGCCCCGACGGCGTACGCGTTCGCCAAGGGCAACGACAAGCTGCGCGAGGCGCTCGACAAGGGCCTCGACGAGGTGATCGCGGACGGCACGTGGAGCCGCCTGCAGGCCCAGTACTACCCGGGCCGTCCGATCCCGGCCGACTTCACGCCGGGCAGCGGCACGGTCGCGGTGCCGTCGGCGTCGGCCACCTCCTGAGACGGACGGACGACGAGCGAGCGGGGCGGTAGGAGCGACGATGGATCCGTTGAGCACCCTGTGGGAGACCTTCTTCGACGCCGACTCCATGCGCGAGGCGCTGCCCGAGATGCTGACGGTGGGGCTGCCCAACACGCTGATCCTGGCGATCTCCGCCGCCCTGCTCGGCTCGGTGCTGGGCATGGCGCTGGCCGTCGCGGGCATCTCGCGTACCCGATGGTTGCGGTGGCCGGCGCGGGTCTACACCGACGTGTTCCGCGGCCTGCCCGCCGCGGCGACGATCCTGCTCATCGGCGTCGGCCTGGCGCCGCTGGGCATGCAGGTGTGGGGGCCCAACCCGTATCCCCTGGGCATCCTGGCGCTGTCGCTGATCGCGGCGGCCTACATCGGCGAGATCTTCCGCTCCGGCATCCAGTCGGTGGAGGCCGCCCAGCTGGAGGGGGCCCGGGCGCTGGGTCTGTCCTGGGGCGAGGCGATGCGCCTGGTGATCGTGCCGCAGGGGATCCGGCGGGTGCTGCCGGCCTGGGTGAACCAGCTGATCGCGCTGATCAAGGACTCCAGCCTGGTCTACTTCCTCGGCCTGCTGGCCAGCCAGCGGGAGCTGTTCCGGATCGGGCAGGACTACGCGGCGAACACCGGCAACCAGTCGGCGCTGCTGCTGGCCGGGCTGTTCTACCTGACGCTGACGGTTCCGCTGACGCACGCCGTCAACTGGATCGACCGGCGACTGCGGCACGGCCGGCAGGCCGCCGCGCCCGCTGACGGCGACGACGACCTCGACCTGGCGCTGCCGGGCGCGGCGGGAGGGAACCAGCGATGAGCATCGACACGACGACCTCGGTGAGCCTGAGCGTCCGCGACGTGCACCTGGCCTTCGGGTCACACCGGGTGCTGCGCGGGGTGGACCTGGACGTGGCGCGCGGGGCGACGGCCTGCGTGATCGGCCCGTCCGGGTCGGGCAAGTCCACCCTGCTGCGCACGATCAACCGGCTGATCGAGCCCGACCGTGGCGACGTGCTGCTGGACGGGCGCAGCGTGCTGGCCGACGACCCGGACGCCCTGCGGCAGCGGATCGGCATGGTCTTCCAGCAGTTCAACCTCTTCCCGCACATGAGCGTGCTGCGCAACGTCACCCTCGCGCTGCGCCGCATCCGCAAGCTCGGTGAGGACGAGGCGGTGGCCGTCGCCCGCGAACACCTGGAGCTGGTGGGACTGGCGGCCAAGGCCGACGCCCGCCCGGCGCACCTGTCGGGCGGGCAGCAGCAGCGGGTCGCGATCGCCCGCGCGCTGGCGTTGCGCCCGCAGGTGATGCTCTTCGACGAGGCGACCTCCGCCCTGGACCCGGAGCTGGTCAAGGGGGTGCTCGGGCTGATGGCCGAGTTGTCCGCCGGGGGCATGACGATGGTGGTGGTCACCCACGAGATGGGCTTCGCCCGCGAGGTCGCCGACACCGTGGCGTTCATGGACCGCGGCGTGGTGCTGGAGGCCGGCGAGCCGGCCGCGATCTTCGAGCGGGCCGAGCATCCCCGGCTGCGCCGCTTCCTCTCCCAGGTGCTCTAGCGCCCGGCCGACGCTTGGCAATATCCTCCACTGCACACGCGACGCCTGGAGTTCCTTTTCACGGGGCCGCCCCCGCCCCCACCTCCGGCCGCAGAGGAGAGACGCCATGCACGTCGAGAGTTCCGCACTGGACCGCCGGACCCTGCTGCGGGCCGGCCTCGGCGCCGCCACGGTCGCGGTCGTCGGCAGCCAACTCGCCCTCCCCACCGCCGGGCAGGCGGACCCCGGCGCCGACCTGGACTGGATCTACAGCTGCGACGAGTGGGGCGCGCGCCCGCCGGCCGACCCGCTGGCGGTCAGCGCCATCCCCACCAACAAGATCATCGTGCACCACATGGCGTTCCCGAACGTCACCGACTACTCCGAGGCGCAGGCGGTCAAGCTGGCCCGCGACTGCCAGAACCTGCACATGGACGGCAACGGCTGGTCCGACACCGGCCAGCACTTCACGATCAGCCGCGGCGGGTACGTCATGGAGGGACGCCGGGGCAGCCTGGAGCGGTTGCACGCCGGCGACCGGCAGATGATCTCGGCGCACTGCCCGGGCGAGAACGGCCGGGCCATCGGCATCGAGAACGAGGGCACGTACGTCACCGAGACCCCGCCGGAGGCCCTGCTGGACTCGCTGGTCACGCTCTGCGCGACCATCTGCCGGCGGTACGGGCTGCACGCCCACGACATCTTCGGCCACTGGGACTTCCGCACCACCCTGTGCCCCGGGGCCGCCTTCTACGGGCAGTTCCCCGCCCTGCGCCGCCGGGTCTTCGAGGCCCTCGGCACCGACCTCGCCGACGTGCCGGCCCGCCGCTGGCCGGACCTGTGGCGCTTCGTCGGCTCCCCCAGCGTCCGGGTGGTGCAGTACCTGCTGGCCCACCGCGGCTACACCGTGCCCGTCAACAGCGTCTTCGACGCCGCCACCGTCGCCGCGGTGCAGGACTGGCAGTACCGCAACGGCATCCCGGTCGACGTCGACGCCACCCTCACCGCGCCCACCTGGGAGACCCTGGTGCCGGAGCTGGGCGCCCACGCCAGCGGCGCGCCTGTCACCGCCGCGCAGTTCCTGCTCAACTACCGGGGCTACCCCGAGGTTGCCGTCACCGGCGAGTACGACCACGCGACCAGGACGGCCGTCAAGGACGTCCAGCGTCTGCACCGCCTGCCCGCGCACGGCAAGCTGGACCTCGACACCTGGTGCGCGGTCGTCGGCGGCGTCGTACGCCGGTCGTTCCGCCACTGACCACCGCCGCCGGCCCGCCGGGGCGGACGCACCGGCGGGCCGGCGAAACGCGGTCGCACCTCACCTCCGCCAGGCCCCTGATCTGCGACGATGGGTCCGTCGCGACCGGAGGAGGGTGCTGTGGCGTCTCGACTCAACCCGTACTTCAGCTTCCCGGGCAACGCGCGGGAGGCGATGGAGTTCTACCAGCGCGTGTTCGGCGGTTCGCTGTCGACGAGCACCTTCGGCGCGATGGGCACCGACGACCCCGCGCTGGTCGACAAGATCATGCACGCGATGCTGGAGACCGACCGGGGCTTCACCCTGATGGGCTCGGACACCGCGCCGGGCATGGAGCACGACCCCGGCAACAACGTCTCCGTGAGCCTCAGCGGCGACGACGCCGACGAGCTGCGCGGCTACTGGGAGCAGCTCGCCGACGGCGGCACGGTGACCGTGCCGCTGGAGAAGCAGATGTGGGGCGACGAGTTCGGCATGTGCGTCGACCGCTACGGCATCGGCTGGATGGTGAACATCGGCCAGCCCCGGGACTGACGAGGTGTAGCGGCGGCGCGAACGGGTAGGGACCGCTGTCCGGCGGGCCCGGGCGGTGCGCCCCGGCCCGCAGCCGCCGGCCGGAGGGGTGCACCCGATGCTGTCGCCGCCCGCGCACCCACGGCCCGCCCGCCCCGCCCGGCGCGCCCGCCCGAGCCCGCCCCGGCCGCGATGACCCGGGTCCGGAACCTGCGCGTCCGCCCGGACCTGCTCTACGTGGCGAGCGGCTGGAGCACCCTGGTGACCGACGTGCGCGGCCGGATCACGGGCGCCGGCCCGCAGGGCTTCTTCGCCCGCAACACCCGGGTGCTCAGCACGGAACGCCTCAGCGTGGACGGCCGCGAGCCGGTCCCGTTCAGCACGGCCAACGTGGCGGGGCACGCCCAGCTCTCGTACGCCGCCCTCGGCGACGGCGACACGCTGCCCTCCCGCGCGGCCTACCTGCTGGTGGAGCGCTTCGTCGGCGCGGGGCTGCGGACCCGGCTGACCGTGGTCAGCTACGCGGCCGTGCCGCTGGACCTGCGGCTGCGGATCCACCTCGCCGCCGACTTCGCCGACACCAGCGAGGCCGAGACCGGCCGCCGGGTGCAGTCCGGCACGGTCGACGCGAGCTGGGACGACCGGGACCGGGAGCTCCGCCTGGCCTACCGGTGCGACGGCCTCGACCGGGCGGTGGCGATCGGCGTACGGGCCGACACGCCCGTCCGGTACGCCGATGCCGCCCTGACGGTCGACCTCGCGGTGCCGCCCCGGGGGTCCCGCCGGGTGGAACTCCTCGTCGAACCCGTCTTCGACGGGCAGCGCCTCGCCGCGCCGCCGCCGACCTTCGCCGAGCCGGACGACGCGGCCGCGCGCGCCCGGGGCACCCTGGCCCGCGAACTCGCGCGGCTCGCCAGCAGCAACTTCGACGTCACCGCCGCCTGGCGGTGCGCGGTCGACGACCTGTCCGTGCTGCCGCTGGGCGAACCGGAGGGCCCCACGGCGCCCATGGCCGGCCTGCCCATCTACCAGGAGATCTTCGGCCGCGACACGATGACCGCCTCGTGGCAGTCGCTGCTCGCCGGGTCGACGATGCTGGCGGACAGCCTGCGGCTCAACGCCCACCACCTCGGGCGGCGCGTCGACGACTGGCGCGACGAGGAACCCGGCAAGCCGTTGCACGAGGCCCGGCGGGGGCCGGTGTCCGCGCTCGGGATCGACCCGTTCGACGGCTACTACGGCGACTGGTCGACCGCGCCGGACTTCCTGGTCTTCCTCGGCCAGTACCTGGCCTGGACCGGGGACCTCTACACGGTACGGGAGCTGCTGCCGACCGCGCGGCGCGTGCTGGGCTGGATCGACCGGTTCGGCGACCTCGACCGGGACGGCTTCCTCGAATACCACCGCCGGTCCCCCGCCGGCCTGAAGAACCAGGGGTGGAAGGACTCGGACACCGCCATCGTCGACGAGCACGGCGAGGTGGTGCCGAACCCGATCGCGACCAGCGAGTTGCAGGCCTACTGGTACGCCGCGCTGCGGCACGCCGGGGTGGTGTTCGCCGCGGCCGGCCACCCCGCGTACGGCGCCGGGCTCATCCGGCGGGCCGCCGCCCTGCGGCGCCGCTTCCACCGGGCCTACTGGATGCCGGACCGGGGCTGCCACGCGTTGGCGCTGGGGCCGGACAAGCGGCAGGTGCGCTCGGTCAACTCCAACGACGGCCACCTGCTGGCCACCGGGATCGTGCCCGCCCGCATCGCGCCCCTGGTCGCCGACCGGCTGCTCGCCCCCGACATGTTCAGTGGCTGGGGGGTGCGCACCCTGTCCTCGGCGCACCCGGCGTACGACCCGTTCAGCTACCACCGGGGCAGCGTCTGGCCGGTCGAGGCGGGCACGATCGGCCTGGGGCTGGCCCGGTACGGCTGCTGGGAGCACCTGCACCGGCTCGCGGAGGGGATGTTCTCCGCGGCGGCGCTCTTCACGGAGCACCGCCTGCCGGAGGTGCTCAGCGGACTGCCCCGCGACGACGCCCATCCGCACCCCGGCGTCTACCCGGACTCCTGCTCCCCGCAGGCCTGGTCCGCCAGCGCGGTCGTCGCGCTGATCCAGGCGCTGCTGGCGCTGCGCCCGGCCGCGCCGCTGCGGACGATCTTCGTCGACCCGCACCTGCCGGAGTGGCTGCCGGACCTCACGCTGGAGGGCGTGCGCGTGGGCGGGCGCACCGTCGACCTGACCGTACGGCGCGGGCGCGGCGGGCGCACGTCGCTGCGCGCCCGGGGCGACCGGATCGCGGTGGTCCGCCGGCCCACGCTCCAGGCCTCGGCGACCCGCCGCCGGTCCTGACCGGCCGATGCCCGGACCAGGTCCGTGGAGACGCCGCGCCCGGGCCGGCCGGCACAGCGCGGAATCGGCGCCCGCCGCCGTCAGGGCTAGGATCCGGTGGTGGGCGGTCAAGGGCTCATCCAGGACGACGAACGGTTGCGCCGCATCGAGGCGGTGACCGATGCCACGCTGTCCCGCCTCGACGCGGCCGACCTCTTCGACGAGCTCCTCGACCGCGTCCGGGACCTGCTCGACGTCGACACGGCGGCCATCCTCATGCTGGACACGCACTCCCAGCAGCTCGTGGCCACCGCGGCCAAGGGGCTGGAGGAGGAGGTCCGGCAGGGGTTCCGCGTCTCCGTGGGCCGCGGGTTCGCCGGCCGGATCGCCCTGACCGGACGGCCGGTGGTCATCGAGGAGGTCACCCCCGACGTCGTGGTCAACCCGGTCCTGCTGTCGATGGGGCTGCGGTCGCTGCTCGGCGTGCCGATGTTCGCCAGGGGCGAGCTGATCGGCGTGCTCCACGTCGGCACGCTGGGCCACCGCCGGTTCACCACCGACGACGTACGCCTGCTGGAGCTGGTCGCCGACCGGGCCAGCCTGGCCAACCTCGCCCGGTCCAGCAACCTCGACCACAACGCCGCCCTCGCCCTGCAACGCAGCCTGCTGCCCGCCCAGCTGCCCCGCCTGCCGGGCCTGGACATGGCCGCCCGGTACGTGCCCGGGCACGTCGCCGGAATCGGCGGCGACTGGTACGACGTGTTCGTCCTGCCCTCGGGCTGGCTGGGCCTGGTCATCGGCGACGTGTCGGGCCACGGCCTGCAGTCGGCCGTGGTCATGGGGCGCGTCCGCAGCGCGCTGCGCGCCTACGCGCTGGTCTGCGACGACCCGGCGGAGGCGTTGACGCTCCTCGACCGCAAGGTCAGCCACTTCGAGGCCGGAAACCTCACCACGGCGCTCTACGCCATGGTCTCCCCCGACCGGACCCGCATCCGGCTCTCCGCCGCCGGGCACCTGCGCCCCGTCCTCGCCGCGCCGGGCCAGCCGGGCGCGCCCATCCCGGTCCACGCCGACCCCCCGCTCGGCACGGGTCGCCGGCCGCCGCCCCGGCAGCAGGCGGAGGTGGACTTCCCGCCGGGCGGGGTGCTCGTCTGCTTCACCGACGGCCTCGTCGAACGCCGCCACGAGGTCATCGACGTCGGCCTCGACAAGCTCGCCGACGTGGTCCGGCCGGCACCGGCCGAGCAGGTGTGCGCCGCGGTCATGGACGCCCTCGGCGCCGAGCAGCCGACCGACGACATCGCCATGCTGGTCGTCCACCGGCTCCTGACGCCGCACTGATCCGTCGGGCCGCCCTGCGCGCCCAGGAACGCCGTCCGGATGGGCGACGCCGGCCGCGTGGTCGCCGGCCCGTTTGGCGGGAGGCGATCGCGGAAAGAGTGGCGGACATGAAGTGGGCAAGCCGAGCCGTACCCGCCGCCGTCGCCGCCGTCGCGGCCCTCGCCGCGCGTGACCTGATCCAGCGCGACCACGCGTTGCTGCGCAACTTCCCGGTCCTCGGCCGGGCCCGGTACCTGCTGGAGTCCATCGGGCCGGAGCTGCGCCAGTACATCGTCGCGGGCAACAACGAGGAGCGGCCGTTCACCCGCGACCAGCGCCGCTGGGTGTACGCGTCGGCGAAGCAGCAGAACAACTACTTCGGCTTCGGCACCGACAACGACATCGAGTTCACGCCCGGATATCCGATCATCAAGCACCGCACCTTCGGCCGGGCCGTCCCGCCGTCGACGCCGGACGCCGGACACGACGTGCGGCTGCCGTGCGCCAAGGTGCTCGGCGCCGCGCGGGGCCGCGCCCACGCGTTCCGGCCCGAGTCGGTGGTGAACATCTCCGGGATGAGCTTCGGCTCGTTGTCCGGCAACGCCGTCGAAGCGCTCAACCGGGGCGCCGCCCTGGCCGGCTGCCTCCAGAACACCGGCGAGGGCGGGCTGTCGCCGTACCACCGCAAGGGCGGTGACCTGGTCTTCCAGATCGGCACCGCGTACTTCGGCTGCCGCGACGAACGTGGCCGGTTCAGCCTGGACCGGCTCAGGGACCTGGTCGCCGGCGCGCCGGTGCGGGCGCTGGAGATCAAGCTCAGCCAGGGCGCGAAGCCCAGCCTCGGCGGCCTGCTGCCGGCGGCCAAGGTCTCCGCGGAGATCGCGGCGACGCGGGGCATCCCGCAGGGGCGCGACTGCGTCAGCCCGTCGCGGCACGCCGAGTTCTCCGACTGCGACAGCCTGCTCGACTGGGTGGAGCTGCTCGCCACCGAGACGGGCCTGCCGGTCGGCATCAAGTCCGCGGTGGGCGACCTCGGCTTCTGGGAGGAGCTGACCACCCTGATGCGTGACACCGGGCGTGGGGTCGACTTCGTCACCGTCGACGGCGGCGAGGGCGGCACCGGCGCCGCGCCACTGATCTTCACGGACTCGGTGTCGCTGCCGTTCCAGCAGGGCTTCACCCGGGTCTACAAGGTCTTCGCCGAGCGCGACCTGCACGAGCAGGTGGTGTTCGTCGGCGCCGGCAAGCTCGGCCTGCCCGACAACGCGGTGGTGGCGTTCGCGCTCGGTTGCGACATGGTCAACGTCGGCCGGGAGGCGATGCTGGCGATCGGCTGCATCCAGGCCCAGAAGTGCCACACCGACACCTGCCCCACCGGCGTCGCCACCCAGAACCAGTGGCTCGCCCGGGGCGTGGACCCCGGCTCGAAGTCGGTCCGCGCGGCCAACTACGTCCGGACGCTGCGCCGCGACCTGGTCAAGGTCGCCGAGGCCTGCGGCGTCGAGCACCCGGGCCTCATCGACACCGACGCGATCGAGATCCTCGACGGCCGGACCGCCTCGCACCCCCTGCACGAGGTGTACGGCTACCGCCCCGGGTGGGGCCTGCCGTCCGCTGCCGACCGGGCGCAGATCGCCCGGCTGATGACGGCGGAGGCCCCGCAGGGCGGCACCGCCCCGCCCTCGCCGACCGCGATGTCCTGACCCGCCCACCGGTCGCCGGACGGCACCGGTCGCGGCGTGCCCGCCGACCCGCCGGTGACGCGCCGGACGGGACCTGGCCTGCCGACCATCGCCCGGGTCCTCTGGTCGAGGAGATCGACGAGGGCCTTTCTTGGGCATGCCGCGTCTGTCAGGATCCCCTGCATGGTCACTGGCTCGATGTCGCTGGGGCGGCCGTTCTGGACGTTCTGGAGCGCCGCGGCTCTCGCCAATGTCGGTGACGGTATCCGGCTGGCCGCGTTTCCCCTGCTCGCCGCGTCGCTCACGACCAGTCCGGTCGGGGTGGCCGCGGTCACGGCGGCCCAGGCGTTGCCGTGGCTGGTGACCGGTCTACTCGCCGGGTCGTTGGCCGACCGCCGCGGCGCCCGTACTCTGCTCGCCCAGGCGGACGTCGCCCGGGTGATCGTCCTGGCCGTCCTGGTAGTGGCCGTGGCGACGGGCTGGGCGTCGCTACCGCTCGTCCTGCTGGCCAGCTTCCTGCTCGGTGTCGGGGAGACCGTGCGCGACACGGCCGCACAGACGGCACTTCCCGGCCTGGTGCCCGACCGACTGCTCGAACGCGCCAACGGGAGACTGGCGGCTGGCGAGATCGTCGGAAACGAGTTCGTCGGCCCGCCGGTCGGCGCGGCGCTGTTCGTGATGGGTACGGCGCTGCCGTTCGCGGCGAACGGTGCGTCCCTCGCCCTGGCAGTGATGCTCGTACTGACCCTGCCGCTGAGCCTGGCCGCCCGCCCGCCGGCGGCGGCGACGCAGGTCGACCAGGGCGTGGCGGCTGGTCTGCGATGGCTGGTACGCCACCGCGTGCTGCGGACGCTGGCGGTGGTCACCGCGGCGGTCGCCGCGGCGGACAGTGCCTGGTTCGCGATCCTGGTGCTGTACGCGACGAACCGACTCGGCACCGGCACGGCCGGCTTCGGCATCATGCTCGCCGTCGGTGCCCTCGGCGGTCTGCTCGGCTCGCTCGTCGCCGACCGGCTCGTCGCGGGCCGCCGCCATCGCGTGGTCCTCGCCTGGTCCTTGGCCATCACCGCCGGTATTCCCGCGGTGCTTGCGGTGACCTCCCAGTTGTGGGCTGCAGTACTCGTCATCGTGGTCACGAGTGGCTCGTTCGCCGTGCTCAACGTGACGGCCGTGTCGCTGCGGCAGCGTCTGGTGCCCCGCGAACTGCTCGGCCGTGTGGTGGCGGCTGGCCGCACCCTGAGCTTCAGTGCCGCCGCCGTGGGGGCGTTGCTCGGCGGCGTGCTCACGTCGACGATCGGAATCGAAGCACCGTTCGTGTTCAGCGGGCTGGTCGCGGCCACCGCGACGGCCGCGTGGTCGGTCGCGTCCCGGCCGTAGCGACCGGATCGCACCCGATAATGGCGCGCGCCCCGCACTCGCGCCGCCTATCGTGGCGCGGTGCTGATCAGACGCGAGACCCCCGCCGACGTCGACGCGATCCGGGCGGTGCACCTCGCCGCCTTCGCCGACCCGGAGAAGCCGGACGCCGTACCCGTCGAGGCGGGGTTGGTGGACGCGCTGCGGGCGGACGACGGGTGGCTGCCGGCCCTCTCCCTCGTCGCGGCCGACGACACCGGGCGGGTGGTCGGGCACGTGGTGTGCACCCGTGGCCGGGTCGCCGGCGAGCCGGTCGCGCTGGGGTTGGGCCCGCTCGGCGTGCTGCCGGCCTGGCAGCGGCGCGGGGTCGGCTCCGCGCTGATGCACGCCGTGCTCGGCGCGGCCGACGCGCGCGAGGAGGCCCTGGTGGTGCTGCTCGGGCACCCCGACTACTACCCGCGCTTCGGGTTCCGCCCGGCGGTCGACCTCGGCGTCACCCCGCCGCAGCCGTGGGGGCCGCAATACTTCATGGCCCGCCCGCTGAGCGCGTGGCGGTCGTCGATCCGCGGCGGGTTCCGCTACGCCCGCCCGTTCGACGCGCTGTAGGCGAGCCGCCAGCGGCCTGACCGACGGCCGAACGATGCTATCCGGCGACGTTCGGGCAGGTCAGTACCGCAGTCGCGGGTCCGCGTGCGAACATGTGTTCGTGTCGCCCGAGGCCAGCATCCTGCATGCCGACCTGGACGCGTTCTACGCGTCGGTCGAGCAGCGGGACGATCCGCGCCTGCGCGGCCGGCCGGTGATCGTCGGCGGGGGCGTGGTCCTCGCGTGCAGCTACGAGGCGAAGGCCCGCGGCGTCCGCAGCGCGATGGGCGGCCGGCAGGCCCGGCGGCTCTGCCCCGAGGCGATCGTCGTGCCGCCGAGGATGGCGGCCTACACGGCGGCGAGCCGCGCGGTGTTCGAGATCTTCCGACGGACCACCCCGGTCGTCGAGGGGCTCTCCATCGACGAGGCGTTCCTCGACGTGGGCGGACTGCGCCGGCTGGTCGGGCCGCCCGCCGACATCGCCGCCCGGCTGCGCCGGGACGTGCGCGAGGGGGTCGGCCTGCCGATCACGGTGGGCGTGGCCCGCACGAAGTTCCTCGCCAAGGTGGCCAGCGGCGTCGCGAAGCCCGACGGCCTGCTGGTCGTCCCGCCGGACGGGGAGCTGGCGTTCCTGCACCCCCTGCCGGTGGAGCGGCTGTGGGGCGTCGGGCCGGTGACCGCGACGAAGCTGCGCGAGCGGCGCATCCGTACGGTCGGGCAGGTCGCCCGCCTCGGCGAGGCGACGCTGGTCTCGCTGCTCGGCGCGGGCGCCGGTCGGCACCTGCACGCCCTGGCGCACAACCGCGACCCCCGGCCGGTGCAGGTCGGCCGCCGGCGCTCCTCGATGGGCGCGCAGCACGCCCTCGCCGCCGTGCCGCACTCCCCCGCCGAGCTGGAGGCGGTCCTCGCTGGCCTGGTCGACCGGGTGACCCGGCGGATGCGGGCGGCGACGCGGGCCGGCCGGACGGTGACGCTGCGCCTGCGGTTCGGCGACTACACCCGTGCGACCCGCTCCCGGACGGTGGCCAAGGCGACCGCCGACACGGCCCCGCTGCTCGCCGCGGCGCGGGCGCTGCTGCGGGCCGCGCTGCCCGAGATCGAACGGCGGGGCGTGACCCTGCTCGGCGTCTCGGTCGGGAACCTGGACGACTCCCCCGTCCAGCCGCCGCTGCCGTTCGACCGCGATCCGGGGGCGGACCTGGACGCGGCCGTGGACGCCGTGCGCGACCGGTTCGGGTCGGGGGCGCTCACCCGGGCGGTGCTGCTCGGCCGGGACCCCGGCCTGGAGATGCCGCTGCTGCCGGACTGAACCGCCGTGCGGCGAGTCAGGACGGCGGCAGCGACGGCAGCACGCTCTCCTCGTGGTCCAGCTCCCGCTCCAGGATGCGCATGTCGGCGTCGGCAAGGCGGCCCGCGTCCCGCCAGGCGAGCAGTTCGTCCCGCTCGGCGGCGATCATCTCCCGGCGGGCCAGCAGGGCCGCCCGGTAGCGGTCGTCCACCGGCAGCACCTGGTCCTCGACGTGGGAGAGCAGTGCGACCCGTTCGGTGTAGCGCTTGTGCCGGCCCTCGGCCGCCCGACGCAGTGGGGCGGCGACGTCGCGTACGCCCGGGTCGGCCTCGGCCAGGGCGGTCAGCCGGTCGAGGGCGGCCTGCACCGCCGCGGCGCGCGCCTCGTTGCGGGTCAACGCCCGGCTGACGGCGGTGCCCGGCAGCCGCAGCCGGCGCAGCAGCGGGGCGAAGGTCAGGCCCTGACCGACGAGGGTGACCAGCACGACCAGGTACGCGCAGAACAGCAGCAGGTCCCGGGCCGGCGTGCTCGCGGGCAGCGTGAACGCCGCCGCGAGGGTGATGACGCCCCGGGTGCCCGCCCAGCTCAGCGCGAGCAGTTCCCGACCGGACAACGGCGGGTTGTCGGGACGGGGGTCGCCGCCGAGGCGGGCGTGCATCCGGGCGGGCAGGTGCGCGGCGGCCAGCAGCCACATCGGACGCACGAGCAGGACGATGCCGACGGTGACGGCCCCCGCCGCGACGACGGTGCCGGGGTCGTATGCGGCCAGCCCGCGTACGACGGCGGGCAACTGCTGGCCGATGAGCAGGAACACGTAGCCCTCGAGGAGGTACTCCACCAGGTGCCAGACCGAACGGGTCTGCAGCCGTGCGCCGCTGGACTGCAGGGACGCGCTGCGGTGGCCCAGCCAGAGGCCGGCCACGACGACCGCCAGGACGCCGGAGACGTGCAGGCTCTCGGCCGCCACGTAGGCGGCGAACGGGGTGCCCAGGGACAGGGCGTTGTCGGTCAGCGGATCGGAGGCCGCCTTCCGCAGGTACGCGATGACCCACGCGACGGCCATGCCGACGGCCAGCCCACCGGCGGCGACGAACAGGAAGTCGCCCACGGCGTGCCCGACGGAGAACCTGCCGCCGATCGCCGTCGCCACGGCGACCTGCAGGATCGTCAGGGCGGTCGCGTCGTTGAGCAGCCCCTCCCCCTCGACCAGCGTGGTCAGCCGGGGCGACATGCCGGCACGCCGGCCGATCGACAGCGCCGCCACCGGGTCCGGCGGGGAGACCGCCGCGCCCACCGCGATGGCGAAGCTCAGCGGGACGGCGGCCACCACCGCGTTGAGCCCGCAACCCACGGCGAGCGCCGTGACCAGGACGAGCGCCACCGACAGGCCGATCACGGTGCGGGCGTTGCGGCGCAGCGCGGTCAGGCTCGACTGGAGGGCGGCGCCGTAGAGCAGCGGGGGGATGACGAGGTAGAGCACGACCTCGGGATCGAGTTCCAGGTTCGGGCCGGGCAGGTAGCCGTAGCCGATCCCGGCGAGCACCAGCAGCACCGACGCCGGCAGGTGGGTGCGGCGGTCCCCTTGCGGTAGTTGCGGCCGTTGCCGTCGGGGCTGTGGTTGTTCTCGACGTTGCCCGCCGAGTCCACCGATAACCAGTGGAGCCGCGTCCCCGCCGGGACGGTCAGCGTCTCGCCGCCCTCCCGGATGCCGGCCGAGCCGTAGAGCTTCGACGCGTACGTGGGTGCGGCCCGGTCGAGGGTGTAGAAGACGGCGGCCGGCTCGCTGGCGGAGAAGTCAATCCCTGTCGATGTCCCGTCCGGGCCGCCGGTCGACCCGCGGGCCTCCCTGAGTAGGTGTGCTCACGCCCCGCCCGGAGGCCACCCACATACTTGGCCGAGCAGGTTGGACAAGATCGCCGGGAGAAGGCCACAGGCATGACGAAGCAGCACCGACCGACGTCTCCGATCACCGCGCTCGTCCTGGTGCTGTGCAGCCCGGTGGCCGCCTGGTGGCTCATCGGGGACCTGACCGGCGACGAGGCTCGACGGCTCGCCGCCGAGGGCGTCGAGTTGGACTACGCGATCCGGCCGGTGAGCCTCGGTACGGCGGGAGACCAGATCGTCGGTGTCCTCGCGTGCGTCGGCGTCGCTCTCGCGCTCGCCTGGTTGATCCGGGCCACCGCACGCCGCCGCCTCGATCGCCGGTGGTGGTGGGTGCTGGCGCCGCTCGTCGCGGCCGGCGTCCTCCTCGGCCTCGCCTGGCGGGTGCTGACCGCCGGCGGGATCGGCGCCAACATCGGAGCGGGGCTCATGGTCATTGCGGGTGGACCGGCCCTGGCGGTGCTGCTGATCGTCGCCGCAGTCGCGGCGCTGCGGATGCGCCGGAACCGGCCGCCGCGAGCCCCGCACCGCGCCGAGTGAATACCGGCGCGCCGGGGAGAACTACGTCGGCAACGGCAGCCCGCCGGCCCGTCTCGGCAGGGCTGCTCGGTGAGCTGGCTCACCCGGCCCCGGCCTGCGCGCCCTCCGGCGCCCTGTTGCGCAGCCTGGAAGGGGTGCCGAGGTTTCGCCGGCAGGCAGACTGGAGAAGGTGAAGATCACACCTGCGCTCAAGGGGGATCAACTCGTGTCCGACACCACCGCCCGGTCCGACCGTCAGGCAGACCGTCCCGCCGAGGTGACCGACCCGCTGCTGTGGAAGCTCGCCCTCGACGTGGCCGACGCCCACGAGCCGGACGGGGACGGTGGTTGCCGCAACCTGCTCTGCGCGGGCCAGGCCTGGCCCTGCCCGGCCTGGAACAACGCCCAGCGTGCCCTGCGCATGGCCCGCACCGACTCCGGGCAGCCGTCGCCGCACGCGACACGGCCGACTGGTGGTCAGGGCCGCCCCGACCGTTCAGCGCCCGGGCTGGCGCAGCGCATCCGGCCGAACGACCCGCGGGCCGCGTCGGCAGCCTAGGCCGTGTCGTAGCGGTGCCGGTGACGCCGGGTCAGCCGTCCACGCGGTAACGCGCGAAGATCGTGCCCTGCGAGAACGTGTGCTGGTCGAGCAGGGTCAGGTTGCGGCGGACGCGGTCGGGGAGGGCGCGCGTGCCACCGCCGACGAGCACCGGGCAGATGATGAGGCAGATCTCGTCGACCAGGCCGGCCCGGTGGGCCTGGGCGGCCAGGTTGGCGCCGCCGATCGCCAGGTCGCGCGTGGCCGACTCCTTGAGGGCGCGGACCGCCTCCGGGTCGAACGTGCGCTCGATGCGGGTGCGGGCGCTGCGCGGCTCCGCCAGCGTGGACGAATATACGATCTTGTCGGCGGAGCGCCAGATCTCGCTGTAGTCGAGGATGTAGTCGGGGTGGCCGGGCTGCTCGTGGGCGGTCTCCCAGTAGGACATCACGTCGTAGAGCCGGCGGCCGTACAGGTGGGTGCCGATGCCCCGGTCCAGGTCGTTGAGGAAGCGGTGCACCTCTTCGACCGGCTCGCTCCAGCCGAACTTGCCGTTCTCGTCGTTGACGTAGCCGTCGAGGGACACGATGTCGGTGTTGATCAGCTTGGCCATCTCTCCGCCTAGGGGTCGGGTCGTGGCATGCGACCGTCAGCAGTCAGGTGGCCCAGTATGAGACGGGGGCCCGACAATCCGGCGGCCCGCCCGGGCCACCTGTCGGGCGGCTTCAGTCGTCGCGTCCGGCACCGCGATCGGGTGCGCTCATGTCCCCCGTCGCGGGCGTGCCGTCGGCGAGCCCGTAGCGCAGGTAGACGGTGCCCTTCGGGCCGGCCACCGGCGGTTCGAGAAGGGTGACGTTCGTGGGCACCGCGCCACCGTCGAACACCTTCTTCCCGACGCCGAGCACGATCGGGTGCACCCAGAGGTCGAGACGGTCGAAGAGCTTCTCGCGCAGGAGGGTCTGCACCAGGTTCAGGCTCCCGACGACCTTCACGTGCTCGTGCCGGTCGCGGATCTCGCGCACCGCGCCGGCCAGGTCCGGGCCGAGCTGCGTGGACCCGGCCCACGAGAGGTCGGGCCTGCCGCGGGAGGCCACGTACTTCGGGACCCTGTTGAAGAGCGTGGCGATCTCGTCGTCCTCGCCGCCCTCCTGGTGCGGCCAGTAGGCGGCGAAGATGTCGTACGTCCGCCGGCCGAGCAGGAGGGCGTCGGTGCCCTCGTAGGCGGCACCGACCTGCGCCCCGGAGACCGCGTCCAGCAGGGGCGCCTGCCAGCCGCCGAACGGGAACCCGACCGGGTCCTCGTCGGGGCCACCGGGCGCCTGCCCGACGAGGTCGAGGGTCGCGAACAGTTCGATGTGGATCAGGCCCACGTCCTACCCCCGGTGAGTTGGTGTTCGATCCGGCACTCGGCACTCACGATAGATCACGGACCGTGTCCGGACGGGTGACCGCGCGCGCTGCGGCGTGCCGAGCGAAGACCTCGCGGACGGCGGGCAGCTCGTCGCCCTCGTCCGCGTCGACGTACCAGCCCTGCTCCGTGTCCGCGACGACGGCCTCCGGGGTGAGGAAGTCCCGGCCGAAGTGGTAGACGCCCAGGCAGTAGGCGAACTCGGAACCGATCATCGGGTCGATGCCGGTCTGGTCGCAGTGGTCCAGCAGGCCTTCGGCGACCCGCCACTGCTCGCCGTCGAACCAGAACACGCCGCAGGCCCAGTGGATCGTGCGGCCGGTCGGCACGTCGACGACGGCGCCGAACCGCTTGTTCGCCGGACGGTCGCGCACCAGGGTCAGCAGCAGCGCGCGCCCGTCCGGGGCAAGTGCCACACGGTCGACTGTCCACCGCCGTCGTCCCAGGCGAACCGTTCCGCCCCGTCGACCGTGGTCGGCGCGTGGAAGGTGAGTTCGCTGACGATCGCCGCGCGCCGGCGTACCTCGCCGATCGGGGTGGCGCGCAGCGCGTGCCAGGTCTCGTCCATGGGCAGCCATGGTAGCCACCGCGGGGGCGGCGCCCGACCCGCCGGCGGCGACGCGCGGTCCGGTCGGCCGGGTGGCCGGCCCCGGCGGGGCCGGCCACCGGTGGCGTCAGCGCCAGGTGTCGGTGCGGGTGTGGGTGCCGCCCGCCGGGGTGGTGAAGCTCCGGTTGCCGCCGGACTCCCAGGTGACGGAGCCGTTGGCGTTCTTCTTCAGGTACTTGTACTCGACGACGGTGTTCGGCGGCAGGCTGATCGTGGCCCGCCAGACCGGGTAGTCGGCCGGGGAGAGCGCGACCGCGTTCGCGGGGTTCCAGCCGCCGAGGGCGGGCAGGTTGCCGACGACGTACACGTTCTGGCCGAAGGAGGTGGTGGCCGTGGCGTGGAAGGCCGTGGCGACCGGCCCGGCGGTGTCGCCGCGGAAGGTCTCGGTGACGGTGTGGGTGCCGCCCGACGGGGTGGTCAGGCTCCGGTTCGCCCCGGATTCCCAGGTGACGACCCCGGCCGCGGTCTTCTTGATGAACTTGTACTCGACGGTGGCGGAGCGGGGCAGGTCGGCCACGCCCCGGAACACGCCACCGGCGGCGGGCAGCCGCACCGCGTTCGCCGGCGCCCAGTTGCCCAGCGCCGGGACGCCGCCGACCACGTAGACCTCCTGGCCGGCGGCCACGGTGGCGGTGACGGCGAAGGTCGTGGCGACGGCGTCGCCGACGGGGCCCGGCACGTAGGTGTCGGTCCGGGTGGTCGTGCCGCCTGCGGGGGTGGTGAAGGTGCGGCTGGTAGCCTCCTGCTCGACCACGGTGGACCCGCTCTTGACCAGGTACCGGTAGGAGACGGCGGTGGCCGCCGGCAGGTCCACAGTCGCGGTCCACGCGCCGGTGGCGGTACGGGTGAGCGGCACGGCGGTGGCCGGGTCGCCGGTGCCGAGCGCGGGGGTGTCGCCCACGAGGTGCAGCGTCCGGTCGGCGGGCAGCGAGGCGGTGGCGGTGAACGTGGTGGCCACCTTCGCGGCGGGGCCGCCCCGGGCGTTGGCGTGGATGGCGACGGCGCCGTTGGCGGGGATGGTGACGGTGGCCCGGCCGCCGGTCACGGTGACCGTGGCGCCGGTGCACCCGGCGGCCGAGGCGGCGCCGGAGATGACGTCGCAGTACGCGCCGTCGGCGAGGCCGGTGACGAACTGGGCGGTGCTGGCGGCGGCGGAGTCGTTGATACCGATCCACCCGCGGTCGCCCCGGTGGAAGCCGATGACGTTGCTGTTGACGACCGTGAAGTCCGAGACGGTCTTGACGTTGCGGGCGGTGTTGGCCCAGCCGACCATGCCCTTGATCCCGGTGGACCGGGTCAGGCAGGTCCAGGCGCCGCCGCAGACCGTGTCGGTCACGTGGCCGCTGCCGGTGGCCGGCGGCGACTGGTTGCGGTTGGTCCAGGTGAAGCTGTCGTAGACCGAGGGCTTGCCGTGCGGGTACGCCAGCGCGAAGTAGTTGGCCAGGGTGTAGTCGCTGCCGTTCTTGTAGGACAGCACCACCCCGTCGCGTTCGAGGTCGTGGTTGGTGACCATGGCGAAGACGTTGGCGCTGGGCGCGTCGAGGTTCCAGTGGGGAACGTTCGCGAGGTTCGCGATGGAGCCCTGGAAGCTGGAGCGCAGGCCCTTGGCGTACCCGAAGTCGAGCACGTCGCCGTTGCCGATGAACGCCCGCGCCTTGAGCGCGTCGTTGGAGGCGCCGTCGAAGATCTCCTGGGCGACGTACGGGCGCTTGTTCTCCGCCACGGTGTTGTTCAGCTTGCCGAGAATGGCCGCGAAGTCGGCCTTCTTGACGTGCTTGACCGCGTCGACGCGGAACCCGTCCACGCCCAGCCCGATGAGGTCGTTGAGGTACGCAGCGATCTTGTTGCGGACCTGCTCCTTCTCGGTGTACAGGTCCGACAGGGAGAGCAGTTCGCAGCTGGTCACCTGGGACTCGTTGTTCCAGTCGGTGATGCCGCCGGAGGTCGGGCAGTTGTCGCCGGGGTGGTGGAAGTCGCCGTAGCCGTAGGGCACGGCCGGGTAGTCGTAGCCGGTGAATGTGGTGCCGGCGTAGCCGACGGTGCCGGCCGCGTTGTTGACGCCGGCCATGTGGTTGACGACCGCGTCGACGTAGACGCGCACGCCGGCCGCGTGGCACGCGGTGACCATGGCGGCGAACTGCTGGCGGTTGCCGAACCGGCTCTCCAGCTTGTAGGACACGGGCTGGTACACCTCGTACCAGGGGTGCGCCCCGTCGGCGCTGTTGGGCAGGCTCACCGACTCCTGGGGCGGCGCGACCTGGACGGCGCCGTAGCCCGCGGGGCCGAGGTGGTCGGTGCAGGCCGCGGCGACCGAGTTCCAGTTCCACTCCCACAGGTTCGCCGTCACCTCGCTGTCGTTGAGGGCGACGGCGGCGTGGGCGGGCGCGGCGGCGGTGGCCACGAGCGGGGTGGCGCCGGACGCGACGACGGCGGCGGCGAGGAGCAGGCGGGGGATGCGGGCGCGCAGGGGCGGTGTGGATCGTGCCATGACAGAAGGACCTACTTCCGGGGACGAAGAGGCACTGACGAGAAGGGACGGCCGTCCGGGTAGCAAAGACAATGCTCGATCGACGGCAGGATCTGCAATACCTTGCAGCAAACTTCTCGAAATTTCATGGCAACATTGCCGGGGTGATCGCTGCGGACCTGGCATATCATCCGCAAACACCGTGAGGCCGGCGTTCCACGATGGATCGCCGGCCTCACGTACTGCAACTCCTTGCAAGAGCTGGCACCGGGTGTAAGGAAGGGCCCCTTGTTAACGCGGAGCGTTAACAAGGGGCCCTTCCTTACACACACATCCGGCGGTCAGCGGGGGGTCGGCACCGCCTCGCGGGCGAGGATGACCGCGCCGAGCAACGCGGCGTCGTCGGCGAACCGCGACAGCACCACCTCCGGCGGGTACGGCAGGACCGCCGCCATCCGCTCCCCCAGCAGGCCGCGGATCAACGCGTTGCCGGCCACCCCGCCGACCAGCACCACCCGCTGCGGGTCGAGCAGCAGGCAGCAGGTGACCAGGTGCCGGGCCAGCTCGTCGGCGCGGGCGGTCAGCGCGTCCCGGGCCGCACCGGGCCGCTCGGCGGCGGCGGCCAGCCCCCGCGCCCCGCCCGGCACGCCGAGCGACTCGGCGAGCCGGTCCAGCGCCCGGCCGGAGAAGCCCAGCTCCAGCATCGTGCCCGGCCACGGGGCACCGGCCACGGCGTACCCGATCTCGCCGGCCGCCCCGTGGTGCCCGGCCAGCACCGACCCGCGGACCGTGACCGCCGCCGCCACGCCGGTACCCAGGCCCACCACCAGGCCGGGGTCGGCGTCGCGGAGCGCGCCGAGCCGCAGCTCGGCCAGGGCGGCGGCGTTCAGGTCGTTGTCGACCGCCACGGCCGGCACCGCCAGCCGGTCCCGGACCGCGTCGGCCAGGCGCAGCCCGTCCCAGCCGGGCACGTTCGGCGCCAGGTCGATGCCGTCGGAACGGACCACGCCGGGCGAGGCGACCCCGGCCGCCGCGACCGGCGCGCCGACCTCCCCCACCAGCTTCGCGGCCAGCTCCAGGGCGCGGTCCAGGGCCTGCGGGGCACCCCGCTCGGCGTACGTCGGCACCCGCTCGCGGGCCAGCAGCCGGCCCTCGCCGTCGGCCACCCCGACCGCCATCTTGGTGCCGCCGAAGTCGATGCCGAGCAGCACGCCCCCGTCGCCGGCCGGCGGCGCGGACTGGGCGGCCCGGCCAGCGAGTCGCACGCTCACCGGACCACCCCCGCGCCCCCGGCCGCCGCATCCCACGCGCTCATCGGGCCGCCCCCTGCGCGGCGACCGCGTCCAGCGCCTCGTCGGCGGCGGCAAGCCGGCCGCGGACGGCGGCCAGCCGGCCGGCGACGGCGTCGAACGTGCCGCGCAGCACCGCCACCTGGGCGCGCACCGCGTCCGCGCCGGGACCGTCGACCTGGGCGCGGTCGAGCACCAGTTCCGGGCGTACGGCGGCGGCGATCAGGTCGGCGACCGCCGCGTCGGTCAGCCCGTCGGCGATCCCCTCCGCCGCCGCCCGGACGGTCTGTGCGGTCCAGGTGGCCGGGGCCCCGCCCCGGACCAGCCGGCCGACCACCGAGTGGGCGGCCCGGAACGGCACCCCGTGCCGGGTCAGCGCGTCGGCCGCGGCGGTGGTGGTGGCGCCGGAGGCGACGATCTCCTCGGCCGACGGCGGCTCCAGCGGCTCGATCTCGGCGAGGAAGCCGCCGAGCAGGGCGAAGAACCGGTCGGTGCGGTCGTTGCTCTCCCAGAGCCGCACCTGCACGTCGGTGGTGGCGTTGTTGGAGTCCTCCCACCAGGCGGCGCCGACGTTGTTGAGCACGCTGGCGGCGTCGGCGGCGGTGGCGCCGGCCATCGAGACGAGGTGCTCCAGCACCACCGGATTGCGCTTCTGCGGCATGATGCTGCTGCCCTGGGTGAAGTCGCCGGGCGTGCTCACCCAGCGCCAGCTCAGCCAGTCCATGAGGGTGCGGGCCAGCCGGGCGCCGGTCGCGAGGGCCTGGGCGTTGAGGGTGCCGACCCGCACGAGGTGGTCGGCGCCGGCCACCGCCTCGTACGAGTTGGTGACCAGGCCGTCGAAGCCGAGCAGCTCGGCCACCCGGGCGGGGGCGATGTCCAGGTCGGTGCCCGCGAAGGCGCAGGAGCCCAGCGGCGAGGTGTTGAGCTGGTCGATCAGCTCGGCGTAGGCGACGGCCTCCCCGGCGAGGGCCTCGGCGTAGCCGGCGAGGGCGTGCCCGATGGTGGTGGGCTGCGCCGGCCGGCGGTGGGTGTAGCCGGTGATCACCACGTCGGCGTAGCGGTGCGCGGAGTCCAGGGCGGTCGCGCCGGCGGCGAGCACCCGGTCGAGGACGCCGAGGAGCTGCTCGCGCAGCAGCATCCGGAACACCCCGGCGTCGAGGTCGTTGCGGCTGCGGGCCATCTGCACGTCGAGCTCGGAGGTGGGGATGCCGCACGCCTGCGCCAGCCGCTTCTCCATCAGGTAGTAGGTGTCCTCGAAGGTGCCGTCGAACTCGGGCGCGCCGGCGGTGTCGGCGCGCAGTTCGGCCAGCCCGCGCAGCAGCCGGGCGCCCCGCTCGGCGGGCACCAGCCCCTGCTCGACCAGCATCACCACGTGGGCCTGGCTGGCCCGCACCATCGCCGGGAAGAGGTACCCGACGTGGTGGTCGTAGGTCGGCCGGAGGTGGTGCCGCTGATAGGTGGTCAGCGCGGGTGTGCTCATGACGGTCTCTACTTCCTTCCGTGCCGGGCGTGGCGTCGCGCGCCGCGCCCGGGCGTCAGCCGGTCAGTCGTCCAGGCCGAGCAGGCGCTCGGCGTTCCCGGCGAAGATCGCGCGTAGGTGGTCGTCGGGCAGCCCCAGCTCGCGGCAGATCCGCAGCTGGTCGTCGAGGTAGCGGGTGACGTACCCGCGCGGGAACCACGACGAGTCGCTGCCGAACACGATCCGGTGCGGGCCGATGGTCTCGTAGCAACGCCGGAACAGCTCGTCCAGCGTCAACTTGTACGGCATCCAGCGCACCCACTGGTTCGACCCGGAGGTGTCGACGTGGATGTTCGGGCAGCCCCACGCGGCGAAGAGCAGGTCCTGCACGTGCTGGACGCCGAAGTGCGGCACCACCACAGCCAGCTCGGGGAAGCGGCGGGCCATCCGGGCCAGCTCGTCCGGGCCGCCGTAGCGGCCGTGGGACAGGCCGCCAGCGCTGCCGTAGTGTCCGATGTGGATCAGCACCGGCACGCCGAGGCGCTGGGCGGCGCCCCAGAGCGGGTCGAGGGCCTCGTCGTCGAGCGGGCCGCGCAGCAGCGGGGCGAACAGCTTCAGCCCGCGCAGGCCGCGCTCGGTGACGGCGCGTTCCAGCTCGGCGGCGGCACCGGCGCCGTACGGGTCGTGGTGGGCGAAGCCGAGCAGCAGGTCGGGGTGGCGGTCCACCACGTCGGCGACGGTGTCGTTGCCGCCGCCGGTGACGAAGACCGCCCGGCGCACGTTCACCGCGCGCAGCTCCTCGGCCCAGCGGTCCGCCTCGTCCTGCCAGCGCTCGGCGGGCGGCTCCGGGTCGGGGAAGCCCCACGCCTGCCGCCACTGCCGCGCGTACGGGGCGGAAGTGGCGGCGCGGACCGCCCGCCCGTGCTCGCCGCCGGGGTGCATGTCGGCGGCGTGCTCGCAGGCCCGGATCGTCTCGTCGGCGCCGATGCGGAAGTGCAGGTGGAAGTCGACGACGTCCAGTCCACGGTCGACGGTCACGGCGCCTCCTCGGGCTCGGACCCACCGGCCGGCGTGGTCGGTGGCGCGTCCGCGGTCGGCGGCGCGTCGGCGGGCAGCGGGGCGTCGGCGGGCAGCGGGGCGTCGGCGGGCAGCGGGGCGTCGGTGGGTGGGGCGGGCGGCGGGGCGGCCACCCAGGCGGCGATCACCTCGCGCAGCCGGGCGCCGGCCAGCTGCCGGACGCGGCGACCGGCCTCCTCGCCGGCCAGCGAGATGTGCCCGGACCAGCCCTGCCACGGGTCGGGCCGGGACTCCACCAGCACGTACGGGTGGGTGACCGGCAGCTTCGGCTTCGGCGGCAGGTCGGCGACCGCGTCGAGGCGGACCGCGCCGGGATCGAAGCCGAGCACGCCGGAGGTCTCGTACGCGCCGCCGTGCCCGCGCGCCGGCAGCGGCCCGTACAGCTCGGCGGTCTCGGCCGGGGTGACCAGCTGGAACCAGTTGACCAGCAGCAGGCTCGCCGTGCGCCGCCCGGAGACCCACTCCATGGCGGCGCGGACGGTCGACATGTTGGCGTCGTGTCCGTTGACGATCAGCAGCCGGGGGAAGCCGGCGGCCACGATCCCCTCGATCACGTCGGCGAGGTAGCCGACCGCGATCTCGGGCCGGATCGCCACCGTGCCGGGCCACGGCCGGGTCTGGCCGGGGCAGGCGGCGTACGGCACGGCGGGAAAGAGCACCCCGCGCGGGCCCGCCGGGGTGGCCGCACCGTCCGGAGGCGCGGTGCCGTCGCCGGACGGCACCGCGCCGTCGCCGGGGATCGCGCTCTCGGCGGCGAAGCCCTCGGCGAGGATCAGGTCGGTGCCGAGCGGCAGGTGCGGGCCGTGCCACTCGACCGCGCCGACCGGGAGCACCGCGAAGTCCGCCGCTTCGGCGACCGCCGCCAGTTCCCCGCCGGGGATCCGGGCGGCGGGGACCAGCCCGCCGCCCGCCGGCCAGGCCGCGCTCACGCCGTCCACCGGGCCGCCTCCCGACTGGAGCGCCGGCCGCCTTCCAGCCGGCCGGAGACCACCATCACCACGAAGATCAGGACAACCTGGAGCATGCCGTACGCGGCGGCGGTGCCGACCTCGAACGAGTACATCCGGTTGTTGATCTCGACGGAGATCGGCGCGGTCTCGGAGGTGTAGATCAGCACGGAGGCGACGAACTCGCCGACGCCGTGCACGAAGGCGAGCAGCGCGCCGGCCACCACGCCGGGCAGCATCAGCCGCAGGGTGACCGTGCCGAACGCCCGCCACCAGGACGCGCCCAGGTTGCGCGCGGCCTCCTCCAGCGACGGGTCGATCTGCGCCAGGGTGGCCGAGCTGGACCGGAACACCAGCGGCAGGAACCGCACGAAGTACGCCAGCGGCATGATCCAGAAGGTGCCGATCAGCACCTGTCCGAAGCTGAACGCGTTGCCCGTGCTGAACGCCGAGATCAGGTTGATCGCCACCACCGTGCCGGGCAGCGCCCAGGCCAGCATGACCGCCACGTCCAGCAGTCCCCGGCCGCGGAAGTCCAGCCGGCGCACCGCGTACGCGATGAGCACGCCGACGACGACGCAGGCGACGGTGGCGATGAGGCTCATCTGCAACGAGTTGAGGATCGGCTGGAACGCCGCCGGGTCGGAGAAGATCGTGACGAAGTTCTGCGTGGTGTACGCCGCCGGAATGACCTCGGTGGTCCAGGAGCCGTCCTCGGAGAACGCGACCAGGGCGATGGTCGCCACCGGCGCGAGCAGGACCGCGGTGGCCAGGACCGAGGCGGTCAGGGCGAGCCACTTGCCCAGCGGGTTGGTGATCTCGCGGCGGTGCGCGGCGACGCCCTTGGACTGGGAGCGGTAGCTGCGCCGCCCCTCGTACCAGCGCATGCCGAGCAGGAACAGCACCGAGACCACGCCGAGCACCGAGGCGTACGTGGAGGCCATCGGCAGGTCGCCGTTGGTGCGGTTGATGTAGATCTGCATGGTCATCGTCTGGTCCACCCCGAACAGCAGCGGGGCGGTGTACGACGCCAGCGAGGTCATGAAGACCAGCAGCGAGGCGGAGACCAGCGCCGGGGTGAGCATCGGCAGCAGCACCGTGCGCCACACGCGGACCCGGCCGGCGCCCAGGTTGTACGCCGCCTCCTCCACCGACGGGTCCATCCCCGACAGCGCGGCCGAGGCGGACAGGTAGAAGTACGGGTACATGGTGAACGTGTGCACGACCAGCACGCCGGCGATGCCGCTGAACGGCAGCACCGGGTTCTCGGCGCCGAAGAGCTGCTGGAGGCCGCGCGGCAGGATCCCGGTCTCGCTGTAGAGCAGCTGGAACGAGATCGCCCCGATCAGCGGCGGCAGCGCCGCCGGCACCAGGATGATCGCCTCGATCAGCTTGCGGCCGGGGAACGAGAAGCGCTTGAGCAGGAAGGCCATCGCCACGCCGACGACGCCGCAGAGCAGCACGCTGGCCGCGGAGATGATCAGCGAGGTGACCAGGGAGGAGCGGGCGACCCCGCCGCCGGTGACGAAGCTGCCGTAGTTCTCCACGCCGTCCACGCCGACGCTCTCGGCGAAGGTGGCGAACATCGGCTGCACCACGTACCCGAAGAGGATCAGGGCGAGCGGGAAGACCAGGACGTACGGGAACCAGCGCGAGCCGGTGCCGCCGGCGAACCGGTCGGCGAGCCGGCGGCGCGGGCCGCGCGGCGGCGTCGGCTCGCCGGTGATCGGCGCGACGGTCGCCGGGCTGGGGGTGGCGGGGAGGGTGCTCACGGGCGCACCACCCACATCCGCTCCCGGTTCAGCCGCAGCCCGACCTGGTCGCCGGCGGCGATCCCGGCCGGCACGTCGATCGCGGCGACCTGGACGGGCTCGCCGGCCACGTCGACCACGAGGTTGGTCGCCATGCCGGTGAACTCCACCTCGGTGACCCGGCCGGGCAGCGCGCCCGCCTCGGTGGCCGAGGTCAGCCCGATGTGCTCGGGCCGGACGGACACCGACGCGGTGTCGCCCTGGCGCAGGCCGTGGTCGGCCGGGGCGGGCGCGGCGATCTCGCCGCCGGCGGGCAGGCCCACGGTGACGCTCTGCGCGTCGGCGGCGACCACCGGCAGGGTGAGCACGTTGCTGCGGCCGATGAAGCGGGCCACGAAGCTGGTCGCCGGGCGGTGGTAGATCTCCTGCGGGGCGCCGATCTGCTGCACCCGGCCGGACTGCATGACCGCGATCCGGTCCGACATGGCCATCGCCTCGGCCTGGTCGTGGGTGACGTAGATGGAGGTGGTGCCGGCCTCGCGCTGGATGCGGCGGATCTCGACCCGGGTCTCCTCGCGCAGCTTGGCGTCGAGGTTCGACAGCGGCTCGTCGAGCAGCAGGGTGCGGGGCCGGATCACCAGCGCCCGGGCCAGGGCGACGCGCTGCTGCTGGCCGCCGGAGAGCTCGTCGATGCGCCGGTCGCCGTAGCCGGCGAGGTGCACCTGGCCGAGCGCCTCCTCGACCCGCCGCCGCGCCTCGACCCGCCCGACCTTGCGGATCTTCAGGCCGTACGCGACGTTCTGCGCGACGCTCATGTGCGGGAAGAGGGCGTAGTTCTGGAACACCATGCCGGTGTCGCGCTTGTTCGGCGGCCGGCGGGTGACGTCCTCGGTGCCGAACCGGATCCGGCCGGAGGTGGGGAAGTAGAACCCGGCCACCATGCGCAGGGTGGTGGTCTTGCCGCAGCCGCTCGGGCCGAGCAGCGTGAAGAACTCCCCGGCGGCGATGGTGATGTCGACGTCGTCCACGGCCGCGGTGTCGCCGCCGCGCGCGAAGCGCTTGCTCACCGACTCGAGCGTGACATCGATCATGAGGTCCTCTCCTTCGTGCGGTACCGGACCTGGACGGTCGTCAGGTGGGGGCGCGGGGGCGGGACGGGCCCGCCCCCGAAACGCCCGGGCGGTCAGCCCTTGTTCTTGATCTGGCCGTTCCAGTGGTTGATCCACTCGGTCTCGTTCTTGCCGATGACGTCCCAGTTGACGTCCAGCGGCTTGAGGCCGAGCTGGGCCAGCCACTCCGGCTTCTCGGCGATGTCCACGGCCGGGATCTGGTAGTAGTCCTTGGCCAGGTCGGCGCGGAGCTTGTCGTCGAAGAGGAACTCCATGAACTTCTGGGCGCCGGTGGTGTTGCCGCCCTTGACCGCCGCGATGCCGTCGACCAGCACCGGGGCGCCGGAGGCGGGCATCACGTAGCCGAACGGCATGTTCGACTGGTTGGCCTGGAGCAGGACGTCCTGCAGGTTCCAGGCGCTGAGCACGCCCTGCTGGCGGGAGAGCTTCAGGTAGAGGTCGGTCGGGTTGGCCGCGTACGCGCCGGTGTTGGCGTCGAGCTTCTTCAGCCAGTCGTAGCCGGGCTGCGGGTTGCTGCCGTCCGGGGACTGCCGCATGATCATGGCGGCGTAGATCGACCGCATCGTGCCGGACGCGGCCACGTCCCGGATGATGATCTTGTCCTTCCACTCCGGCTTCAGCAGGTCGTCCCAGTCCTTCGGGGCCTGCTCCGGGGTGAGCGCCTTGTTGTTGTACATGATGACCTCGGGGAGCAGGATCTCCCCGAACCAGCGGCCCTCGGCGTCCTTGTACTTCGGGTCCATCTTGGCGGCGAACGCCGGCTGCCAGGAGGTCAGCAGGTCCTCGCCGGCGCCGGCGGAGAGCCCCTGCTGGGTGCCGCCCCACCAGACGTCGGCCTGCGGGTTGGCCTTCTCGGCCCGGACCCGCTCCAGGATCTCCTGGGCGCCCAGGTTGAGGATCTCGACCTTGCCCTTGTACTCGGGGTACTTGGCGGTGAACTGGTCGACGACGTAGGTGGAGACCTTCTTGTCGCGGGCCGTGTAGATGGTCAGCTTCTCGGCGCTCGCGCCGCCGGCCGCGTCGTCGCCACCACCGCCGCCGCAGGCGGTGCCGGCGGCGAGCACGGTGGCGAGCGCACCGGCGAGGAGAAGTCGACGTCTCATGGGGTACCTCCGAGGGGTGTGGGGGAACTGCGGTGTGCGTGGTGTGTGGTCAAGGGGTCGGCAGCAGGGTCGGCATGCCGGCGGCAGCCGCGGAGAGGGCGTAGCTGACCGCCCCGTGCAGCACCGCCCGGTCGCCGAGCACGGCCCGGCGCACCTCGGTGCTGCTCGGCGCGGCGGCGGTGACCAGCGCCTGGAGCCGGTCGACGGCGGCGTCGTCGAGGTGGGCGGCCGCCCCGCTGAGCAGCACCCGCCCGGGGTCGACGACGCAGACGCAGGAGACGATGAGCCGCGACCAGGCCGCGAGCACGTCGTCCAGGTAGGCGGCGGCCCGGTCGTCGATGGCCGCCAGCGCCACCAGGTCGGCCACGGGCGAGTCCGGCCGCCGCCCGGGGGCCAGCGCCACCATCCGCTCGGCGATGGCGTTCTCCGACCAGCGGGCCTCGAACGGACCGATCCCGTCGTGGCCCCGGTCGGTCGGGTCGAGTGGCAGGAAGCCGACCTCGCCGGCGGCCCCGCCGGCGCCCCGGCGGACCTGCCCGTCGAGCACCAGGCCGGCGCCGATGCCGTCGGCCACGTGCAGCAGCAGCAGGTCGGCGACGTCGCTGCCCGCGCCGGCGGCGTGCTCGCCGGCCGCCATCAGGTTCACGTCGTTGTCCACCACCACCGGCACCCCGAGCCGCCGCTGCACCGACTCCCCCACCGGCCGGCCCTCGACGAGGCCGACCGAGGGGGCCAGGCGCACGGCGCCGCCGGTGGAGATGCCGGGCGCGGCGATGGCCACCCCGCGCAGCGCCGGCAGTCCGTCGCCGGCGAGTTCGGGCACCGACCGGCAGATGGTGTCGACGATGTCGCCGGCGAGCCGGACCGCCCGGTGGGCGATGACGGCGCCGTCGCTGTCGGCGATCTCGCAGCTGATCCGGGACGGCTCCAGGGAGACGGCGGCGACCAGCTCGGCCCGCGGGTTGAACTCCAGCATCGCCCGTGGCCGGCCGGTGCGGGAGGTCCCCGGGCCCCGCTCGATGAGGTACCCCTCGGCGATCAGCTCGCGCACGAGCGGGGTGAGCGTGGCGGGGCTCAGCCCGGTGAGCTCGGTCAGCTCGGCGCGGGAGAGCACCCGCACCTGGCGGGCGGTGGAGATCACGGACAACCGCTTGATCTCCTTCGACCGCTCCCGGCTCACCGGGCTCGTTGGTGGCGTCACCACGTCAGTCACACTTCCTTCCTACGGCGAACGAACTATCGAGTCAAGTAACGAAACCGTCTCGTTACCTTGCGGCCTCCTTCTTGAGCAGCAGAAACGCCCTTCCTCGAGCCTCGGGGAGGCCGCCGGACGGGCGCACTCACCACCCGCAACACCTCGGACGGCGGGGGGTTAGTTTCTTTCGCAAATAAAGAAAGACCTTGCAAAGCATTGACGGGCCGCCGCGCCGGTCCCTAGCGTCACCGGGCGAAGGCCTTCCAGTGTGTACGGACCCCCGTGCCGCTGCGTACCTGAGGTGACGCCGGCGCTCCCTCGTGCCCCGGCGCCCCTGCCCGCCCTCTCACCGTCCGACCGCGACCCCCACGTCGACGCCCCGCGTCCGACGTCGCCGGCCGCTGCCCGGACCTCGCGTCACGCGAAAGGATCCGCATGCGTCTCAAGGCGTTCCTGCTACCCACGGCGCTCGCCCTGGCCCTGTCCGGGACACCGGCCGTGGCCCTCGCCGCACCCCCCGACGCCCGGCCGACCGACGCCGTCGACCTGGACGTCCTCTTCGTCAGCGCGCACCCCGACGACGAGGCCGGCAGCCTCGCCACCCTCGGGCAGTGGAAGGAGAAGCACGGCGCCAAGGCCGGCGTCGTCACCATCACCCGTGGCGAGGGCGGCGGCAACGCCGTCGGCCTGGAGGAGGGCCCGCCGCTGGGCATCATCCGCGAGCGCGAGGAACGCACCGCGATCGGCCGCGCCGGGGTGGAGAACCTGTACAACCTCGACCGCGTCGACTTCTGGTACACCGCGTCCGCGCCCCTGTCCGAGCAGATCTGGGGGCACGACGACACCCTCGCCCAGATCGTCCGGGTGATCCGGCAGACCCGGCCCGAGATCGTCATGACGATGAACCCGTCGCCCACGCCCGGCAACCACGGCAACCACCAGCAGGCCGCCCGCTTCGCCGCCGAGGCGTTCCACGCCGCCGCCGACCCGAAGGCGTTCCCGGAGCAGGTCACCAAGGAGGGGCTCACGCCGTTCCGGGCGGCGAAGTTCCTGCGTACGGGCGGCAGCGGCAGCTCGACGACCGGGCCGCAGTGCGCCACCGGTTTCGTGCCGGCCGTCCCGACCGACCAGGTGTTCGGCGTCTGGGAGGGCGCCCGCAGCGCCGGCGGCAAGACCTGGGCCGAGGTCGAGGTCGACGCCCGCCGGGACTACGTGACCCAGGGCTGGGCCAACACCGCCGCCGCCCCCACCGATCCCGCGAAGATCCGCTGCGATTTCTACACCCTGGTCGACAGCCGCGTCCCGTACGACCCGGCGGACACCTCGCCCGAGGCGATCCTGCGTGGCTCGGTCCTGCCCCCGGCCGCCGGTGGGCTGCCCAAGGGCACCGAGCTCTACCTGACCGCCGACCGGTTCGACCTCGCCCCCGGGCAGAGCGTCGAGGTCACCGCGCACGTGCGGGCGCCCGGCAACCGGGCCCTCACCTCGCCCCGGGTCTCCCTGCGGCTGCCGCAGGGCTGGACCGCCAGCGGCTCCGGCGCGGTGCGCGGCGCCGTACCGGCCGGCAAGGAGCGGACCGTCACCTTCACCGTGACCGTCCCCGCCGGCGCCGACACCAACGAGCAGCACCTCGTCGGCGCGTCCCTCACCACCGGGCAGGGCGCCGGCCGTACGGACCGCGCGGTCCGGGTGGTCGCCGACGTGCGCGGCACCCTGGAGCCGCTGCCCGAGGTGGGGCTGTTCCGCACCTGGGCCGGCGACAGCGGCTATCCGCAGCTGGACACCCTGATCAAGCCGGTGCTGACCCTCGGCTCCGGCAAGAGCCGGACGGTCCGGGTGGACCTGCGCAACCACGGCGAAACCGCCCAGAGCGGCACCGTCGCCCTCGGCCTGCCGGCCGGCTTCACCGCCGACGCGCCGACCAAGAGCTACGCGGCCCTGGCGCCGGGCGCGACCGGGGCGGTCACCTTCACCGTCACCAACAGCGACGCCAGCCTGCCGACCGCCAACGAGGGCGGCGACGGCGGCGACTACGGGATCACCATCACCACCACCAGCGCCGCCGGCAGCACCGTGGAGACCGGCGCCCTGGAGATCGTGCCGACCAGCGAGGTGCCGCACGCCGGGCACGACCACGCCGTCGACGGGGTGGGCTCCCCGGGCGAGTACCCCGGCGAGGAGCTGGACCTGTCCCGCATCTGGGAGGGACAGGCCACCACGCCACAGGACGCCTCGGCCACCGGCCGGATCGCCTTCACCGAGGACGCGCTCGTCGTGTTCGTACAGGTCACCGACGACGTGCTCGGCAAGAAGGTGGTGCCGCAGGACTGCAAGCGGCAGCGGCGCACCGACAGCGTGGAGATCATCGTCGACCCGAAGGGGAACTCGACGGACACCTCGACCGTGTTCAAGGCGGGCATCTTCCCGGTCACCGACGACCCCGCCAACGGCGACCCGCCGTGCTGGCAGCGCGACGCCGACAACCGGCAGGGACCGGGCGCCACGACCGCCCCGGGGATGACCGTCGTCAGCAAGGTCACCGCGCCGTACACCGGCTACACCATCGAGGCGCGCATCCCGTTCGCGGTGCTGCCCGACGCCATCGACCCGGCGCGGATGGGCTTCAACGTGCTGGTGTACGACTCGGACACCCAGGACCTCAGCTCCCAGTCCCGGCTGGGCTGGTCCACCTTCACCGGCGTCCGGGCCGACCCGTACCGCTACGGCCTGGTCACCCTGCCCGGCCTCACCCCGGCCCAGCGGCAGCCCAGTGCCCCGGTCTTCCCGGACACGGCCGCCCGTAGCGTGCACAGCCCGCAGACCATCGCGCAGTCGGCGGTGGACGGCGTGGCTCCGGCCGCCGTCACCCGGCTGCCCGAGCGGGCGCTGCGGCTGACCGGCCAGCGGCAGGTGGCCGGCGGAGTGCGGGTGACCGTCCGGGCCGACCGCGCCGGCACGGTGTACCTGCACACCTGGGACGGCGACCGGTCGCTCGGTGAGCGTTCGGTGCAGGTGCCCGCCGGCCGCCCGGTGACCGTCGTGGTCCCGGCGACCGGTGGCACGCCCACCTCGGTCCTGGCCGCCTTCGAGGCCGGCGGCGCCGCGCTCGCCCGCCAGGTCCCGCTGGCCTGACCGGTGCGCGACGGGCCCCTGCCATCCGAGCGGACGGCAGGGGCCCGTCGCGTCGTCGGGGCCGAGACTCCCCGGCGGCAGCGCGGTCTACAGGACGTTGCGCCTCAGCAGGAACAGCCCGAAGAGCACCCCGAACGCGACGACCACGGCCCTGAGCGGGCCCTCGGGGAGTCTGCGGAGCAGTCGGGCGCCGACATAGCCGCCGACGACGGTCGCCGGGGCGACGACTGCCACCCCCGCCCAGTTGACGGTGCCGAAGAGGACGTAGAGCGCCACCGCCGTGAACGAGATGACGGCCGACAGCAGGTTCTTCAGGGCGATCGTCCTGGTGAGCGGCTCGTGCTGCAGGAGCGCCAGGCCGGCGACCAGGACGATGCCGAACCCGGCGCCGACGTAACCGCCGTAGAGGCCGCCCAGGGCGACGGAGAGTTGCAGGGCCGCCGGGTGTGCCCGCCGGTTTCGCGGCGCGGAGCGCCGGGCCAGGCCGTCCAGCCAGCCCCGCAGACCGAGGACGGCCGACGCGGCGAGCACCAGGAACGGCACAATCACGTCGAAGACGCGGGTGGGCGTCACCAGCAGCAGCACCGACCCGGCGACGCCGCCGACGACCGCCGCGGGCAGGACGCGTCGCACGTCGCCGCGGGGCGGCAGGTCCCGGTACCCTCCGGCGACGCTCGCCACGTTGCCGGGGAAGACGGCGACGGTGCTGGTCAGCTTGGCGGTGAGCGGCGGGATGCCGGCAGCGATCAGCGCCGAGAAGGCGATCAGGGAACCGCCGCCCGCGACCGCGTTGAAGGCGCCCGTGGCGACACCGGCGGCGACGAGCAGCGTCGCCTGGAGGGGATCCATCGGATCCCAGGCTAGTGGCGATGCCCGGCGGCGGGGCGGGTGTCGGCCGGGCCGCCCGGCCCGCCACGCGCGGGACGGCTCGGGGCCGGCCGGCGGTGGGCGCGGCCCCCGGCGGGGCCGGGCGAAATTCACCCTCTCCGGGTGAGGCGGTGGCGGCGTTTCCGGGGAAAGGTGGCCGGTGAGGAGGGTCGCGATGGCGGATGCCACCGAGGATTTCTTCCACGGCCTCGCGCGCCGTGGGCACGACCGCCGGCTCAGGGCGATCGACGAGGGCAGCGTGCGCTTCGACATCAGCCGTGACGGCCGGACCGCGCACTGGCTGGTCTCCATCGACAAGGGCGACATCAGGGTCTCGGAGGAGGCGACCGGCGGGGACGCGGTCGTCGAGGCGGACCGGGCGGTGTTCGACCGCATCGCCAGCGGGGAGGCGTACTTCCTCACCACTGTGCTGCGCGGCGAGGCGGCCGTGGCGGGCAGCCCTCGGCTCTTCGCGACCGTCCGGAAGCTCTTTCCGCCGCCGCCCGCGTCCCGGGGCACGCGCCGCCGGGGAGGCGGCCATGAGTGACGACCAGGTGGGCATCCTGGACGGCACCACCTTCCTGGTCTGCGACCGGGCCGGCGACATCCTCCCGTCGCCCGACACTCCGCTCGGCCTCTTCGCCCACGACACGCGCCTGCTGTCGAAGTGGGTGCTCACGATCGACGGGGAGCGGTTGAGCACCCTCGCCATCGACGACATCCACTACTTCGAGAACCGGTTCTACCTGGTCCCCGGCCACCAGGACGTCTACGTCAACAGCACGCTCTCCGTGCGGCGGGCACACACGCTCGACGCCGGCCTGCACGAGGAGCTGAGCATCACCAACCATGCCGGCCAGCCGGTCGACCTGACCGTCCGGGTCGAGGTGGACGCCGACTTCGCGGACGTCTTCGAGGTCAAGGACGCGACGGCGCGGAAGAAGGGGCGGCACTACCGGCGCGTCGACGACGGGCGCCTCGTCCTCGGCTACGAGCGGGAACGGTTCCGGCGGGAGACGATCGTCTCCGCGACGACGCCGCCAGAACTGGACGAGGACGGGTTGACGTTCACGGTCCACCTCGAACCGCACGGCAGGTGGCGGACCAGGCTGACCGCGGAGCCGGACCTCCCGATGCCGCGAGGGCTGGAACGGCTCACGATTCCGGGACGGGCGCGCAGCCGGGACAAGGAGCGCCGGCTCAAGGACTGGCTGGCGGAGGCGCCCCGGCTGGAATCCGGCTTCGAGCCCCTGCGCGGCGCGTACCGGCGCAGCCTGATCGACCTGGCCGCGCTGCGGTTCAGCCCGTTCCTCGCCGAGGACCGGAGCGTGCCGGCCGCCGGCCTGCCCTGGTTCATGAGCCTGTTCGGCCGGGACAGCATCCTCACCAGCCTCCAGGCGCTGCCGTTCGCGCCCGATCTCGCCGCCACCACGCTCAGGGTGCTCGCGCTCCGGCAGGGCAGCCGGGTCGACGACTTCCGGGAGGAGGAGCCCGGCCGGATCCTGCACGAGATGCGGTACGGGGAGATGAGCGTGTTCGAGGAGACGCCGCACACGCCCTACTTCGGCAGCGCCGACGCCACTCCCCTGTTCCTGGTGCTGCTCGACGAGTACGAACGCTGGACCGGCGACACCGCGCTCGTCCACTCGGTCGAACAGGAGGCGCGGGCGGCGATCGACTGGATCGACCACTACGCCGACCTGACGGGCAGCGGCTACATCTCCTACGAGCGGCGCAACACCCGCAACGGCCTGGAGAACCAGTGCTGGAAGGACTCCTGGGACGGCATCTCGTACCAGGACGGGCGGCTGCCCGGCTTCCCCAGGGCGACCTGTGAGCTGCAGGGGTACGCGTACGACGCGAAGATGCGCACCGCCCGGCTCGCCCGGACGATCTGGGACGACCCGGCGTACGCGGACCGGCTGGAACGGGACGCCGCCGAGCTCAGGCAGCGCTTCAACCGCGACTTCTGGGTCGCCGACGGGCAGTACATGGCCCTCGCGCTCGACGGTGACGGCCGCCAGGTGGACGCGCTGTCGTCCAACATCGGCCACCTGCTGTGGAGCGGCATCGTCGACGAGCCGAAGGCCGCGGCCCTGGCGCGACACCTGATGTCGCCCGCGCTGTTCAGCGGCTGGGGGGTGCGCACGCTGGCCGAGAGCGCGAGCCGCTACAACCCGATCGGATACCACGTCGGGACGATCTGGCCGTTCGACAACTCGTTCATCGCCTGGGGCCTGCGCCGCTACGGGTACGCCGACGAGGCGGCCCGGATCGCCGCCGGGATCCTGGACGCGGCGGTCTTCTACGACGGCCGGCTGCCCGAGGCGTTCGCCGGCTACCCCCGGGCCGAGACCAAGTATCCGGTCAACTATCCCACCGCGTGCAGCCCGCAGGCGTGGTCCGCCGGGGCCACCCTGCTGCTGTTGCGCACGATGCTCGGGCTGCAACCGGTCGGCGAAGACCTCGTGATCAGACCCGCTCTGCCCGCTAGTCTCGACTTCGTGGCGCTGCTCGACATTCCCGGGCGGTGGGGGCGCCTCGACGCGTACGGCAGAGGGCCGGCCGGCGCGGGCGGACGCGGCCACCAGCCGGCTCCGCAGCAGCTCTCCGCCCCGTGACGGGAGGGACGATGCGAGAACTCGACCCGATGCGGACCGCCGTCGTCGGCGTCCACTGGCAGCACGAGGTGGTCAGCCCCGACGGGGTGTTCGGTCCGTTCTTCGCCGAGCAGGTCTCCCGGCACCGCGTCGCCTCGTACGCGGCGCAGGTCGCCACGGCGGTACGCGCCAGTGGCGGCCTCGTCGTCCACACGCGGGTCGCGTACCGACCCGGATACCCGGACCTCATCCCCAACACGCCCAGCTTCGCCATGGTCCGCGAGCGCAATGCCTACCTCGAGGGCGCGCCAAGGGCGCGGATCGTCGACGAACTCGCGCCGGAGGCCAGCGACGTCGTCATCACCACCGTCCGGCTCACCGGCTTCTTCGGCAGCGAACTCGACACGGTGCTGCGGCGCCGGGGCGTGGACAGCGTCCTGTTCACCGGCGTCGCCACCAACCTCTCCGTCACCGGCACCGTGTTCGAGGCGGTCAACCTCGGCTACCGGCCGGTGGTGGTCTCCGACGCGTGCACCGCCGCTACCGACGAGGCGCACCGGGCGAGCCTGGAGACGCTGGGACAACTCGGCGAGGTGGTCACCACCGCCGAGGCCGTCGACCGCCTGTCGAGGTGAGCCGTCGGGCCGGGCGGCCCGTCGCCCGGCGGCCACCCCGGCCGGGCCGCTCCGGTGGGTGGCCGGCCAGCCCCGACAACGGCCCGGACAGCCCCTAGCCCGGCCCGTTTGCATTGACGACGGGCGTGCCGCGCTGGCAGCATCCGGCGCATCATGATCAAGGAAAGCGGTTGGTCAGCGCCCCCCGTCCCCGCCCGGCCGTCCGGCCAGCCCGCCGGGGGCGAGCGACACCACGCGGACCTCGTCCATGAGGCGATCGTCCGGCATCCCGCCGACGCGGTGGCGCTGGGCACGGACGACGCCCTCGTCTCCTACGGGGAGTTGCGCGCGCGCAGCAACCGGCTGGCCCGGCACCTGCGGGCCACCGGGGTACGCCGAGGCGACCTCGTCGCCGTCCTGCTGCCCCGCGGTGTCGACGGAATCGTCAGCGTGCTGGCGGCGCTCACCGCCGGCGCCGCGTACCTGCCCGTCGACGCGGGCTACCCGCCGCAGCGGGTCCGGCACATGCTCACCGACTCCCGGGCGCGGGTGCTCGTCACCGTACGGTCGCTGGTCCGGCCCGACCTGGTGGTTCCGGGCACCCCGGTCGTCCTGCTCGACGACGACCGGGCCACGCTCGCCGCGTACCCCGACCGCCCGCCGGCCGTGCCGGTCGGCCCGGGTGACCTCGCGTACGTGATCTACACCTCCGGGTCCACCGGCCTGCCGAAGGGGGTCATGGTCGAGCACGGCTCGCTGCGCGGGCTGGCCCGGTGGCGGGCCGACGCGGAGCGCCTCGGCCCCGACGACCGCTGCCTGCACCTGTTCTCCCCCGGCTTCGACGCCTCGGTGTGGGACATCTGGGCGCCGCTGGTGGCCGGCGCCAGCCTCTGGATGCCCGACGACCAGACCCGCGTCGACCCCGACCGGCTGGTGGACTGGCTCGCCGCGCACGCGATCACCTCGGCGACGCTGCCCACCCCGCTCGCCGAGGCCGTGCTGACCCGGCCGACGCCGCCCGACGGGGCACTGCGCATCCTCGGCGCGGGGGGCCAGCAACTGCTGGCCCGCCCCCGCCCCGAGCACACGTTCACCACCGTCAACCTGTACGGACCCACCGAGGCCACCGTGCTGGCGATGGCCGGGGAGGTGGCGGTCGAGGGCGACGGCCCGCCGTCGCTCGGGCATCCGGCCGCGGACGCCGCCATCCGGCTGCTCACCGACGACCTGCGTCCGGTGCCCGCCGGCGACCTGGGCGAGGTGTTCATCGGTGGGCCGGGCGTGGCCCGGGGATACCACGACCGTCCCGCCCTCACCGCCGAACGCTTCCCGCCCGACCCGTACGGGCCGCCGGGCAGCCGCCTCTACCGCACCGGCGACCTGGCCCGTCAGCTCCCCGACGGCACCTACCACTTCGCCGGCCGGGTCGACGACCAGGTCAAGCTGCACGGCCACCGGATCGAGCTGGGCGAGATCGAGAGCGTGCTGCTGCGTCATCCGGACGTACGGGCCGCCGCCGTCGGGCTGCACGAGGGGACGGCCGGCCCCCGGCTCGTCGGCTACGTCGTGCCCGAGGCCGGCCCGGACGACGCGGCGCTCGCCGAGCACGCGGCCCGGTACCTGCCGGCGACCATGGTTCCCGCCGCGTGGGCCCGGCTCGCCGCCCTGCCGCTCACGCCGCACGGCAAGCTGGACCGGGCCGCGCTCCCCGCGCCGGCGGAGCGGGTCGGCGAGGCGCCCCGCGACGACCTGGAGCGACGGGTGGCGCAGGTGTGGGCGGAGGTGCTCGGCAAGTCGCCGGGCCGCGACGACAACTTCTTCTCCCTGGGTGGGCACTCGCTGCGGGCCACGATGGTCGCCGTCCGGCTGCGTGAGCGGTTCGGGCTGCCGATCTCGGCGGCGATCGTGTTCGAGGCGCAGACCGTGGCCGCGATGGCCGACCGCCTACGGCCCGAGGTGACGGCCGACCCGTCGACCGCCGGCGGCGAGGACGACCCGGTCGTGACCGGCGCCGGGCAACCGAGCGATCCGGCCCTCGTCCCGCCGGGCGGCGAAGTGTCGTCGCCGTTTCGGGTCCTGTCGTTCGCGCAGCAACGCCTGTGGTTCCTGCACACCCTCGACCCGAAATCCACCGCCTACAACACCCAGACCGCCTGGCACATCGACGGCGAACTCGACCTCGACCACCTCGACACCGCCATCGACGAGATCATCCGCCGGCACGAAGTCCTCCGCACCACCTTCGCCGAACACGACGGCGTCCCCGTCCAGATCATCCACCCACCGACCACCCACCACAGCACCCGCCACGACCTCACCCACCTCCACCCGGACCACCACGACCACCGCATCCGCGGCATCCTGCGCGCCGAACTCGACACACCGTTCGACCTCGCCACCGGCCCGTTACTACGCAGCCACGTCCTCCAACTCGCCCCCACCAGCCACGTGCTCTGCCTCACCTGGCACCACATCGTCCTCGACGGCTGGTCCGTCGGCGTGTTCCACACCGAACTCGACCA
>NZ_JAVRFL010000029.1:0-93983 GCF_031845925.1 Micromonospora reichwaldensis
ACCCGCGCCCGGCCCCGCTCCCCCCGTCGGTCCCCCGCTCCCCCGCTCACCCGTCGGTCCCCCGGCTCCCCACTCGGTCCCCGGGCACCCCCGTCGGTCCCCCGGATTCCGCGCTCCCCGTCCGGCGCCTGGTCAGGCCCCGGTGACCGCCCGCAGTCGGCGCCGTGTGCCCATCAGCACCGCGCCCGCCAGCAGCAGCCCGACCGCCATGGTGACGAGCATCGGGCTGGACTCCCCCGGCAGCAGCCCGGCGAGCGACCGCGAGGCGCTGCCCAGCACCAGGTAGAGCCCGGCCCAGGCCGCCGCGCCGAGCGTCGCGCAACCGAGGAAGCGCGGGTACGACATCCGCAGCCCGCCCGCCGCCAGCGGCAGCAGCGCGTTGAACACCGGCAGGAAGGGCGCGACCAGCACCATCCGGCCGCCCCCGCGCTGGAGCATCCCCTCCGCCGCTGCCCAGCGTGCCTCGCCGATCCAGTCGCCGAGGCGGCTGTGCCGCAGGCGGTCGCCGTACCGGCGGCCGGCGAGGAAGCTCAGCGACCAGCCGGCGAGGCAGCCGGCGACCACGACGGCGAAGGTGGCGGCCCCGGTGGTCGGGCCGCCGACCCCCATCGCGGCCAGGATCGCCACGTCGCCGGGGACCAGCACCCCGAGCAGCGGTACGGCGTCGAAGAGCATCACCACCCCGAGCACCCCCATGAGCAGGGTGGTGGGGAGCTCTCCGATCTGGGTCAGCCAATCCGCCATGCCCGTACGCTATGGCCGCCCGACCACCCGGGACATCGGGTCCGATCCCCCACCGCCCCCTGGTATCGGGCTCGGGGTCGACCCTGAGAGCCCGGGGTCACCGGGGGCGCAGCACCTGCACCCGGCGCACGGTCGAGTCCACGGAGGGCTCGGTGGTCGGCACGGGGTAGCTCGCCACCGTCGCCAGCACGCCCGGCGGCAGGTGGCCCCGCCCGGGATCGCCCACCAGCACCTCGGCGCCGCCGGCGGCGGCCCGCCGCAGGAAGGGCAGCACCCGCGCCGCCATCGTCGCGTCGTAGAGGACGTCCCCGGCCAACAGCAGGTCCACCCCCTCGAGATCGCTGTCGAGCAGATCGCCGCCGGTGGTCGCGACCGTCACGTCGTTGGCCCGGGCGTTGACGGTGACCGCCGCGACCGCGTACGGGTCGATGTCGTTGGCGACCACCCGCTCGGCGCCGGCGAGCGCGGCCGCGATCGCCACCAGGCCGGACCCGGCGGCGAGGTCGAGCACCCGGCGGCCGGCCGCGAGGTCGGGGTGGTCGAGCAGGTGGCGCGCGAGGGCCTGGCCACCGGCCCAGACCGAGGCCCAGTACGGCGCGGGCAGGGCGTGCCCGGCCTGCGCCTCCATCCGGGCCCACCAGACGATGGCGTCCTCGGCCAGGTGCAGCCGGACCTCGGGGACGAACGGGATCCGCACCAGCCGGAGCCGGTCCAGCCCGCCGCCGGGAGCGTCGATCTCCCGCTCGATCTCGGTCAGCGCGTCGGCTGTGGCACCCCTCATCGGGGCAAGCATGCCCCAGCCGACCTCGTCTCGCCCGGCTTTCGCGTCGCCGCGCCGGGAGTTCGGCCAGCGGATCGGGGTTCGGCCGGTTACTCTCGGGGTAGCACCGGGCGATCATCGGTCGATGACCGGGGTTCACCCGCTTTGGAACAGGGAGAGATGCATGGCAACCGGCACGGTTAAGTGGTTCAACTCGGAAAAGGGCTTCGGCTTCATCGAGCAGGATGGCGGAGGGCCGGACGTGTTCGTCCACTACTCGGCCATCGCGTCGAGCGGTTACCGGGAGCTGAACGAGGGCCAGAAGGTCGAGTTCGAGGTGACCCAGGGTCAGAAGGGTCCGCAGGCGGACAACGTCCGTCCGCTGTAGATCCCGTGCCGGTGGCGGCGGCCGGCTGACGGCCGCCGCCGCAGCGCGTATTCAGGGCCGCTTCGGCGCGACGGGCAGGTCCCATCGCCGCCGTAGCGGCCCGATCAGCAGGAGTGCCGGGGTGAGCGCGAGCCAGCCCGTCATCACCGCGATCGCGGTGCCCGCCCCGTAGGCTGCGCCCACCGCCCCGGCCGCGACCGCGGCCAGCGGGATCGTGCCGTAGTTGAGCATCTGCATGCTCACGGTGACGCGGCCCAGCAGGTGGTGCGGCGTGTAGGTCTGGCGGAAGCTGCCCTTGAGCACGTTGCCCACGGCCACCCCGAGGCTGACCAGCATCCCGCCGATCGCCGGCAGGGCGAGTCGGCCGCCGGGTCCGGCGAGCGGAATCAGCAACGCCGGCGGCCCGGTGAACACCGCCGCCAGGAGCATGGCCCGGGCGGTGCCGAGCCGACGGCCGAGCAGGGTGGCCGACAGCGCGCCGACGATGCCGCCGAGACTCATCGCCGCGACCAGCGCGCCCACCGGGGCCGGCGCGAGCCGCGCCTCGCGGACCAGGAAGACCACCAGGACCGCCTGATAGCCGACCAGGCCGACGTTGCTGGCGGCCCCGAAGGCGGTGAGCACCCGCAGGTACGGGTCCCGGGCGACGAACCGGATCCCCTCCCCGATCTCCCGCCGCAGCGACCGCGCGGGCCCGGCGCGCTCGGGGCGCCGCTCGACGGTGCGGATGCGCAGCAGGCAGGCGGCGGAGAACAGGAAGCTCAGCGCGTCGAGCAGCAGCGCCGTGACGGCGCCGGCGACCTGTGCGGCCACGCCGGCGAGACCGGGGCCGAGCACGTAGCTCGCGGTCTGGGTGGCCTGGAGCTTGGCGTTGCCCTCCGGCACCTGCTCGGGGCGCAGCAGCACGGGCAGGTAGACCTGGTCCGCCGTCTCGAAGAAGACCCGGGCCAGCCCGGCGCCCAACGCCACCACCAGCAACTGCGTCACGGTCAGCACGCCGAGTACGGCGGCGGCGGGGACGCTGAGGAACAGCAGTGCGGAGCCCAGGTCGCAGGCGATCATCACCGGCCGGCGCGGCAACCGGTCCACCCAGGCGCCGGCCGGCAGGCCGACGAGCAGCCACGGCAGCCAGGCGGCGGCGGTGAGCACCGCGACGACGAAGGTGCTGGCGTCGAGCACGGTCACCGCGACCAAGGGCAGCGCGACGGCGGTGACGTTGCTGCCGACGGCGCTGGCCGTCTGGGCGGCCCAGAGCAGCCGGAAGTCCCGGTGCCGCAGCAGCCCTCCCCGGGGCGCCGCTGCCGCCGGCCGACCGGCGGGCCGTACCGCCGGGTCGGTCGCGGGGTCGGCGCCCGGCCGGCGCGCGCCGGCGGCCGGGGCGCCGGCGGTACGGGGCGGCGGGGTGGCGCCGGCGGTACGGGGCGGCGGGGTGGCGCCGGCGGACGGCGTCACGGCATGGCCGGGATCCCGTAGGCGAACAGGAAGACCGGCTCGCGTTTCCGCCCGTCGTCGGGCACCTCCCGGTCGCCCCACCGGGCGAGCACCTCGTTCAGCTCGCCGGCCAACTGGGCGAGTTCGTCGTCGGTCAGGTGCAGCCAGCGGTCCGTGGAGAACGGTCCCTGCGACCAGGCGGCCCGGCTGGCCTCGTCGGTGGCGTGCCACGCGCGGGCGAGGGCGACGTGCCGGTCCAGGTTGAGCGAGGTGGCGGCATCGGCGACGGCCCGGGCGGCGGGATCGTCGAAGTCCGACTGGGACCAGCGGACGCCCCGGGTGACCAGCCGCCACCAGCGTTCCCGCCGGTCGCGGGCCAGCTCGGGCGCCTCCTCGACCAGCTCGGCGGCGGCCAGCACCTTGAGGTGGTGGCTGACGTTCGCCGGCGCCTGTCCGGTCCGCTCGGCGAGCACGCCGACGGTGGACGGGCCGTGCACCTTGAGCACGTCCATCAACCGGCGGCGCAGCGGATGGGACAGCGCGGCGAGCACCCGCGAGTCGGTCACGTGGCGTACGTCGGGGTTGGTCATGCCGTCAGCCTGACATCGGCAACGGCAGTTGCGCAACACCTATTGCGCAACTGCCGTTGCCGACTCGTGCGGGTCAGGCGGCGAGGCGGCGGGCCAGCTCGTCGGCGACCTGCTGGGCCATGGTGGCGGGGATCGCTGCGGCGATCTTCTCGGGCGTGAGCGCGGCGAGGACTCCCGTCACAATGGCCTGCTCGTCCGTGAAGTCCTTGTTGGACAACGTGTTGAGCTGGACGGTCAACGCGTCCAGGCGCTGCATCGCGTAATCCAGCTTGGCCACCACGCTGTTGCTGGCCGCCGCGGGGCCGCCTGCGTCGGGGTCGACGCTGCGCCCCATGCTCGACCCGCCCAGGAACATGCCGGCGTAGATGCTGTTGATCTTGCTCTCGGCCTCGGCGCTCATGTCGTCCTCCAGGAGTCCAATGGTCGTCAGGTAGCGGCGGAACAGGGGGGTCTGGTCCTGGTTCGCCTTGATCGAGTCGCGGAAGAAGCTGAAGTGGGTGTGCCACAGGTGGGAGTTGTCCCCGCTCGTCCGCTTGCGCAGGCGGTCCCACCGCCGGACGACCTTGCCGTCCGGGGAGTAGATGATCTCGCGGATGTCCCGGCTGTCCGTGGTGCCCGCGGTGCACTGCGCGACGCACCAGGTGGAGAAGCTACGGAGGTCGTGCGCCCGTCCTCCGACGCTGACCCGGAAGAGACCGACGTCGAGCGCCGCCGCGTCGAGGGTCAGGCCGGACGAGTCCCGGGGCGACTCGACGACGGAGTAGTCCCTGGGCACCACCCGGTCGGAGCCGCAGTGGTAGCCGCCCCGGTGGGCGGGGTCGCCGACGATGCCGACCTCGGCGGGTTCGAGGTCCTGGTCGCGTACGGCGTCGGGGTCGACGTTGAGGTGGTCGAGCAGCAGGCGGCGGACGGCCAACAGGTTTTGCGGTGCCCGCGTCATGGGTTCCCCCCTCGGGGATGCGTTCGAGGGCCGGGCACAGCAGTGACACCGCGTAGGCGGTGCGGGAGCCTCACACGCGAGCCCGACCGGCTGGTGCACGGCGTCGGGCAGTGGCCCAACCATAGCCCCGTCGATTGATAAATGCCCAGCTCAGAGCAGGTTTTTTCCGCCGACCGAAACCTGCGACCCCGGCGGCAGGACCGGTAGGACCACAGCGGACGGCCACTGTGGATCGTGCAGGATCTCCCGCCATCCGGCACGCAGGGTGACTGCCGTGCCGAGGGGCTCGCCGGTGCCGGGGTTGCGCGCGTAGCGGGGATGGGCGCCGCCGGAGACCTGCACCCGCAGCCGGTGCCCCCGCGCGAACCGGTGCGCCGCGGGCCAGAGCTCCACCGGCACCCGCACCACGCCGGCCGCGTCGGCGGGGAACCGGTCGGGCGCGACCCGGACCAGGCCGTCGCAGACGTTCCAGGACCGGCCGCGCCGGTCCACGTCGCACAGCCGCACGAAGACGTCCAGGTGGGACAGCTCGCTGCGCAGGTGGATCTCGGCGCGCACCGGACCGATCACCTCGACGGGCGCCTCGAGCGGGGCGCTGGTGAAGGTGAGCACGTCGGGCCGGGCCTCGACCGGGCGGTTGTCCACCGGCCCGGCCCGCTGGGCGACCAGCAGCGGCCCGCCGAGCGAGGGCGTCGGGTCGGCCGGGTCGTAGTGGAAGCCGTCCGGCGCCGACGGGACCGGCGCGGCGGTGCTCAGCCCGCCGTCCGGGTACAGGTGCCACGGGGTCGGCACCGCCGGGGGCGGCCAGTCGGGCAGGTCCCGCCAGCCGCCACCGGCACCGCCGACGTGCACCCGCACGGGGGCCGCCGCGCCGGCACCGGCCGGCCGCCCGGCGAGGTGGGCGTCGAGGTGGTCCAGCCCGTCGCGCAGCGCGGCGACGAAGAGCCCGGGGCTGCCGTGGGTCCACGGTCCGACGGTCAGCCGGGGCCGGGCGCCGGCCGCGCGCAGCGCCGCGAAATCGCGCAGTTGGGCCGGCAGGAAGATGTCGTGCCAGCCGCTCACCATCGCCACCGGCGCGTGGACCTCGGCGATCCGGTCGCCGAAGACGCGCGTGCGCCAGTAGCCGGCGTCCGGGGTGTGGTGGCGCAGCCACTCCTGGAAGAACGGCACGGTGACGCCGGTGGCCACCCGATCCGCCTCGGCCAGCGGCAGGTGGGCCAGCGCCGCGACCAGCCGGGGCTGGCCGCGCTTGAGTTCCCACTGCCGGGCCAGCCACGGCACGGTCTGCGCCTGGAGCAGCTCGGCCCAGGTGAGCACGGTGTCGAGGGCGAAGGACTCCCCGGCGTACGTCGAGTCGCGGGTGCCCGAGGCGGTCACCACCGCGACCATCGCGCGCAGCTCCTCCCCGGCGTCGGCGGCCAGGGCCCACTGCACGAAGCCCTGGTAGCTGGCGCCGAACATGCCGAACGCGCCGGACCACCAGGGTTGGCGGCGCAGCCAGTCGAGGGTGTCGAGGCCGTCCTCGCGCTCGTGCACCAGCGGGGCGAAGGTGCCGCCGGAGCCGAACGTGCCGCGGCAGGACTGGATCACCACGTGGAAGCCGCGTTCGGCGGCGAGCCGGCCGAGCAGCCGCATGGGTCCGCCCCGCCCGTACGGCGTGCGGATCAGCACGGTGGGCGAGCCGGGCAGGGCCGGGGCGTAGTGGTCGGTGCGCAGCGGCACGCCGTCGCGTACCCGCACCGCGATGCCCCGGGTGAGGGTGACCCGACGGGTGCGCGCGGGCGGCAACCGCAGCGCGGCGGTGGCGAGGCGGGCTGCCAGCCGGTCGAGCACGACGTCAGCCGTTCGCGCGCCGGGCCGGCTCGTCGCGGGCGGCGCGCACCGCGTCCCGGTGCTCCCCCATCGAGGCGGTCATCGCGGTCATGAACCGGTGCACCACCTCCAGCTCCTCGTCGCTGAAGCCGGCCATCACGTCGTCGGTGCGCCGGCCCAGGGGCCGGAAGAACTCCATGGCCAGCGCGGCGCCCTGCTCGGCGTAGTGCAGGAAGACCTTGCGCCGGTCGGTGGTGTCGCGGTCGCGGCGGATGTGCCCGGCGCGCTCCAGCCGGTCGATCAGGGCGGTGACCGAGCCGGACGACAGGTTGAGCGCCTCGCCCAGGCGGCCGGGGGTGATCGGCCGGCCGATCAGCTCGGCGTCCATCACCGCGATCAGCGCCTGCAGGTCGGTGGCGTTGAGCCCGTGCAGGGCGGCGAAGGCGTGCCCGATGTGCTGCGCGTCGACCGAGTAGCGCCGTAGCCCGGTCCCGATCTCGGCGACCAGTCGCTCGCGGCGCGTGTCGCGCCGCCGGTACATGCCGTGACCTGCCACGTCGGTCGCCGCCTCCCGCCTGTCCGTTCCGGTTGCAGCATAACTCAGCAGTCGATAATCTCGTTTATCGAGATACTCGACGGCCGACCCTTTGCGTCGTTCGCGAGGTCTTGACCGTCGAAGGAAATCCGTCGAGAGACCGTGAGGGCATCCGATGTCAGTGTTCACCCGCGTGGCGCGCGGACGGCTCGCCGCGTGGCTCACCGTGGCCGCGGCGATCGTGTTCGGGGCGGCCGTCTTCGTGCTGCCCAAGCCCGACAACCCGGCGGCCGTCTCCGCCACCGGCCTGTCCGTCGAGTGGCAGTCGACCCAGGTGGAGCGCCTCCAGGACCAACTGCCCTCCCGCGACGTCCAGCCGGCGATCGTCGTGGTCAGCCGCGCCGACCGGGCCGCCCTCACCGAGGCCGACCGCGCGGCCCTGACCGGTCAGTCGGGTGACCTCGGCCAGTTCGCCGTCGGCGGGCGCGTCAGCCCGCCGCAGGTCTCCCCCGACGGCACCGTCGCGCTCGTCGCCGTGCCGCTGTCCACCGCCGGCGGGCAGGAGGCGGTCGCGGAGCGGATCGACCAGCTCCGCGCGTCCCTGGACGACGCGCCGGCGGGGTTGACCGTGGAGGTCACCGGCGGGCCCGCCTTCGCCACCGACCTGACGAAGGTCTTCGCCGGCGCCGACACCACGCTGCTGGCCGTCACCGCCGGCGTCGTGGCGCTGCTGCTGCTCATCACCTACCGCAGCCCGTTCCTGTGGATCGTGCCGCTCGTCGTCGTCGCGGCGACGGAACAGCTCACGCTGCGCGCCCTCGACACGGTCGTCCCGGCCGTCGGCATCAACCTGCCCGGCGGCGCCGTCACCGGCATCGCCAGCGTCCTCGTCTTCGGCGCCGCCACCAACTACGCGCTGCTGCTCATCGCCCGCTACCGCGAGGAGCTACGCCGCGAGGAGGACCGCTTCGTGGCGATGCGCGCCGCGCAGCGGCGGGTCGCCGAGCCCATCCTCGCCAGCGGCTCCACCGTCGTCCTCGGCGTGCTCACCCTGCTGCTGTCGGAGCAGGAGCTCAACCGTGCCCTCGCCGTGGCCTGCGCGACGGGCGTCGTCCTCGCCATGCTCTCGGCGCTGTTCGTCCTCCCTGCGGTCCTGGTGATCTTCGGTCGCGGCCTGTTCTGGCCGTTCGTGCCCCGCGTCGGCGGGGAGATCCGCGAGGGCCGGCTGTGGGGCCGGCTCGGCGCCGCCGTCGAGCGTCGTCCCGTGCCGGTCGCCCTGCTCGCGACGCTGCTGCTCGCCGGGCTCGCCCTCGGCGGGCTGGGCATCCGCACCGGCCTGTCGGAGACCGAGCAGTTCCGGGTCAAGCCGGAGGCGGTCGCCGGCGCGGAGACCCTCGCGCGGTCCTTCCCCGCCGGCACGACCCAGCCGGTCGCCGTGCTCACCACCCCCTCGGCGGTGCGGGCCGTCACGGACACCGCCGCCGGGGTCCCCGGCGTCGCCTCCGCGCGTCCCGGTGAGGCCGGCGCCCAGGTCGCCCAGGTCGACGTCGTGCTGGAGGCCGAGCCCGGCACCGAGGCGGCGAGCCGGGCCGTCGAGGCGCTGCGGGACGCGGTCGCGGCGGTCCCCGGCTCCGCCCCGCCCGCGGTGGAGGGCGCGCCCGCGTTCGACGGCGCGGTGGTCGGCGGCAACGTCGCGGCCACCTACGACGAGAACGAGGCCAACGGCAAGGACCTGCGGTTGATCCTGCCGATCATCCTGCTGCTCGTCGGCGCGGTGCTGGTGCTGCTCCTGCGCGGCCTGGTCGCCCCGCTGCTGCTGGTGCTCACCGTGATCGCGTCGTTCTTCGCCAGCATCGGCGCGTCATGGCTGCTCTTCGACCACGTGCTCGACATGCCGGCGCTCGACAGCGGCGTCCTGCTGCTGGCCTTCGTGTTCCTCGTGGCGCTCGGCGTGGACTACAACATCTTCCTCGTCACCCGGGCCCGCGAGGACGCCCGGCGCAGCGGCACCCGGGCCGGCATGCTCTCGGCCCTGCGGGTCACCGGCGGCGTCATCACCAGCGCCGGTGTCCTGCTCGCCGCGGTCTTCGCGGTCCTCGGCGTCCTGCCGCTGATCCTGCTGACCCAGATCGGGATCATCGTCTGCATCGGCGTCCTGCTGGACACCCTGCTCGTGCGGACGGTCCTGGTGCCGGCGCTGGCGTTCACGCTCGGCGACCGCTTCTGGTGGCCGGGACGGGTCGCGCGCGAGCCCGCCGGGGACGGCGACGCACCGACGGGACGCGAGCAGGTGACCACCCGGGACTGACCGACCCGCCGGAAGGGGCCGTGGCGGCACCGCCACGGCCCCTTCGCGCGGCCCGGGCACGCCGACTGCCGACCGTGCACGCTGGTGGAGGCGGGCCTGGCCGCCCGCCCCACCGGTCCGCCAGGAGTCCTTGGTGCGCGGCTCGGCGATGGCGGTGGCGGCTCACGCGTCGGCGCGGGCCGCCACCGGTTCGGGCTCGGCCACGTCGCCGCCCGCCGCCCTGTCGCGGGTGGCCCAGGCGACCACGAACAACGCCGTCCAGGCCACCCCGAGCAGCACCGCCGTGGCGCTGCCGCTGGCGGTGCTCAGCCCCAGATAGAGGCGGGCGCCGACGATGCCGACCACGCCGGCCGCCGCAGCCGTCCAGGCGGCCACCGCCACCGGCCAGCGCGCCCCCCGGGACAGCAGCCAGGCCAGGGTGCAGAGACTGGCCGCCACCACGGCGTTCTGCGTCGGGAACAGGGCGGCGGCCCGGCCGTCCGGCCCGCCCGCCGTCGGCCCCGCCAGGTCGACCACCACGGCCAGCACCACCAGCGGCACGAACGCCCCCACCGTGCCGACCACGCTGAGCAGGTCCGCCCGCCAGGGCCGGTGCCGCCAGGCCAGCACCGCCGCGACGACGGCCACCAGCACGATCAGCGACGATCCGCGCAGCGCCGAGACCACCGCGAGCGTGACGTCGACCGCCCCGGGCGTACGCCGGTCGGCGAACCAGTCGGCGATCGCGCTGTCGAGCACCGCGAGGCCGCTGTGCCGGACCACCGCCCCGAGCACCCAGGCGATGGCGAGCCCGGCCAGGAAGAGCAGCAGCAGGCCCGCGACCAGGTTGATCAGCAGCGTCCAGGCCGGCCCGACGTGCATGGCGAGCAGGAAGAACAGCACCCCGTACCGGCCGCTGAGCCAACGCACCGGCCGCAGCCCCGCCGCCCGGGACGCCAGCGCCCGGGCCGGATCCGGGTTGCGGCCCAGCCACCGCCCCGCCAGCACCACCGCGATCAGCGCGGCCACCAGCACCAGCACCGCGCCGGTGGCCCGCCCGAGCAGCCGGGAGACCGTCTCGTACGACTCGCCGGCCAGGTTGCCGACGAGCACCGAGCCGCCCACCCAGGTCACCACCCCGGCCAGGTTCCACGGCGCGAACCGCCGGTACGGCATCCCGGCCGCCCCGGCCAACCGGGGCACCAGGGTGCGGGCGAAGGCCACCCAGCGGGCGGTGAGCACCCCGCGCCCGCCCAGCCGGCCGAGCATCGCGTCCGCCCGGCTCCACCGCTCGTGGCCCACCCGCGCGCCCAGCCGCCCGGCGCGCAGCCGGGGCCCGTGCCGCCGGCCCGCCCGGTACGCCAGTGTGTCGCCGATCACTGCTGCAAGGATCATCACCAGCAGCGCCGGTACGAGCCGCAGCGTCCCCGCGTACGCTAGGAAGCCGACCAGCAACAGGGTCGCCTCGCCCGGCACCAGCAGACCGAAGATCACGGCGGTCTCCCCCGCGACGACAATCGCGGCGATCACATAGATCAGCAGGGGCGGCAGGCCCTGCAGCGAGGTCAGCAGGTCGTGCATCGGGCCCCCATTCCCACGGGGGTCAGCATGCCAGGCGCTGAAACGGTCGGAACATCAGTTTCGGCAGAGATCCGGGTCATCTGGGGGTAACACCCCCCGACGCGTGCCCGGCAACCGCAGACAGGAGTATGGAGGGTATGCAGCTTCGCACCGACCTCCGCAACGTCGCCATCATCGCCCACGTCGACCACGGCAAGACGACCCTGGTCGACGCCATGTTGCGGCAGGCCGGCGCCTACGGCGCCCGCGGCGAGGTAACCGAACGGGTCATGGACTCGATGGACCTCGAACGGGAAAAGGGCATCACCATCCTGGCCAAGAACACCGGCGTGCGGTACATGCCGGCCGACGGCTCCGATCCGGTGACCATCAACATCATCGACACCCCCGGCCACGCCGACTTCGGCGGCGAGGTCGAACGCGGCCTGACCATGGTCGACGGCGTGGTGCTGCTGGTGGACGCCAGTGAGGGCCCCCTGCCGCAGACCCGGTTCGTGCTCCGCAAGGCGCTCAAGGCGCGCATGCCGATCATCCTGGTGATCAACAAGGTGGACCGTCCCGACGCCCGGATCAAGGAGGTCGTGGACGACACCTACGAGCTCTTCCTCGACCTGGACGCCGACGAGGAGCAGATCGACTTCCCGATCGTCTACGCCTGCGCCCGCGACGGCATCGCCTCGCTGACCCAGCCCGCCGACGGCGCGGTCCCCGACGACAGCACCAGCCTGGAGCCCCTGTTCCGCACCCTGCTGGACACCATCCCGCCGCCCTCGTACGAGGAGGAGGCGCCGCTGCAGGCGCACGTCACCAACCTCGACGCCTCCCCGTTCCTCGGCCGGCTGGCGCTGTGCCGGGTGCGGCAGGGCACCATCAGCAAGGGCCAGACGGTGGCCTGGTGCCGCACCGACGGCAGCACCCAGCGGGTCCGCATCTCCGAGCTGCTGATGACCGAGGGCCTGGAGCGCAAGCCGGCCGACTCGGCGGGCCCCGGCGACATCATCGCCGTCGCCGGCATCCCCGAGATCATGATCGGTGAGACCCTGGCCGACGCGGAGGACCCGCGCCCGCTGCCGCTGATCACCGTCGACGAGCCGGCCATCTCGATGACCATCGGCACCAACACCTCGCCGCTGGTCGGCCGGGTCAAGGGCGCCAAGGTCACCGCCCGGATGGTCAAGGACCGGCTCGACAAGGAGCTGGTCGGCAACGTGTCGCTGCGGGTGCTGCCCACCGAGCGCCCCGACGCGTGGGAGGTGCAGGGCCGCGGCGAGCTGGCGCTGGCCATCCTGGTGGAGCAGATGCGCCGCGAGTCGTTCGAGCTGACCGTCGGCAAGCCGCAGGTCGTCACCAAGGAGATCGACGGCAAGACCTGCGAGCCGGTCGAGCGGCTCACCATCGACGCCCCGGAGGAGTACCTCGGCGCGATCACCCAGCTGCTGGCGACCCGCAAGGGCCGCATGGAGCAGCTGGTCAACCACGGCACCGGCTGGATCCGGATGGAGTGGCTGGTCCCCGCCCGGGGCCTGATCGGCTTCCGCACCGAGTTCCTCACCGACACCCGGGGCACCGGCATCCTGCACCACGTCTTCGAGTCGTACGAGCCGTGGTTCGGCGAGCTGCGCACCCGCAACAACGGGTCGCTGGTCGCCGACCGGTCCGGTGCCGTCACGTCGTTCGCCATGATCAACCTTCAGGAGCGCGGCCAGCTCTTCGTCGAGCCGACCACCGAGGTGTACGAGGGCATGATCGTCGGGGAGAACTCCCGCTCCGACGACATGGACGTCAACATCACCAAGGAGAAGAAGCTCACCAACATGCGCGCGTCGACCTCCGACGAGACCGAGAAGCTGATCCCGCCGCGCAAGCTGTCGCTGGAGCAGGCCCTCGAGTTCTGCCGCGAGGACGAGTGCGTCGAGGTGACCCCGGCCGCCATCCGGATCCGCAAGGTGGTGCTCGACCAGCAGCTCCGCGGTCGGGCCGCCGCCCGCCGCAAGCACGCCGGCTGACGTACGACGGCAGTCTTCCCCGGAGCCCGGACCGCGCCACGCGGTCCGGGCTCCGCCCGTCACGGCCCCGTCCGGTGGCGTGGGCGCTGCACCGTCGCCGCCCCGCACCACGTCAGGCGGGGCGGCGCGGGCGTCAGGTGGGGCGGGTGGCGAGGAAGGCGAACAGGTCGGGCACCCGGCCGGAGCCGGCCTCGGTGGTGCGCCCCAGCGTCAGGCCGGCGTCGGTGACCGCGTTGAGCAGGCCGGCCATCGGGACGTGCCAGGCGCCGACGCGCACCCGCACCCCGTGCGGCGACCAGGCCCGGAAGCTGCGCTCCCGGTCGGCGTAGCCGCCGTCGATCACGATCCGCGCCGGATCGGAGCGGTCGGCGAACGCCCCCACGAAACACGGGTGCACCCCGACGTGCACGAACCGCCCACCGGGCGCGAGCACCCGCGCCGCCTCGGCGACCACCGCCGCGTAGTCGGGCACGTCGGTGTGGGCCAGCACGCACGCCACCGCCGGCACCGAGGCGTCGGCCACCGGCAGCGCCGCCGCGTCGGCGCGGGCCACCGGCAGGCGCGCGCGGGCGTGCCGCAGCTGCCCGCCGGAGAGGTCCACCCCCACCGGATCCCAGCCCAGCCGGCGCAGCTCCGCCGCCTGGAGCCCGGTGCCGCAGCACAGGTCGAGGCAGCGGCCGGGGCCGGCGCCGAGCAGGTCGCGGAGCTGGCCGCGAACCCGGGTCATGTAGTCGCTGGACGTGTCGGTGGCGAACGCCTCGTACCAGTCGGCGTGCGCGTCGTAGGCGGCAACCGTCATCCCCGCACGGTACGGCCGAACGCCCCGACCCGCCGCCCCGTCGGCGATCCGTTACGGTCAGCCGCATGACCTGGGACGAGCTCGACGCCCATCTGGACGGGGTGCCCGGCACGGTGTCGGCGTACGTGGGGCGGGTCGGCGCCACCCCCACCTGGACCCGGCACGCCGACGCGACCCACTACGCGGCCAGCACCATGAAGGCGGCGGTGCTCGTCGCGCTGCACCGCGCCGCCGAGGCCGGCGCCCTCGACCTGGACGCCCCGGTGCCGGTCCGCAACGAGTTCGACTCGGCGCTGCCCGGCACGCCCCGGTTCTCCTGCGCGCGGCACTACGACAACGACGAGGCGGTCTGGGAGCGCGTCGGCGCCGAGGCGACACTGCGCTGGCTCGCCCACCGCATGATCGTCCGCTCCAGCAACCTCGCCACCAACCTCGTCATCGGCCACGTCGGACTGCCGGCGGTGGCACGGGTGTGGGACCTCGCCGGGGCCCGGCACAGCGTCACCGGCCGGGGCATCGAGGACTTCGCGGCCCGCGAGGCGGGCGTCACCAACCTCGTCACCGCCGCCGACCTCGCCGCGTTGCTCGGTGCGCTGGCCGCCGGCGCGGAGACCCCGGGCCCGCTGGCCTCGCCGGCCGGCTGCGCCGCCATGCTCGACGTGCTGTTCGCCCAGGAACACCGGGAGGACCTGGCCGCCGGCCTGCCCGAGGGCACCCGCATCGCGCACAAGAACGGCTGGGTGCGCGGTGTGCGGCACGGCGCCGGGGTGGTCTTCCCCGACGACGCGCCGCCGTACGCCGTCGTCGTCTGCACCACCACCGACCTCGCCGACGGCGGCCCCAGCGGCGAGGAGGACGACGACGCCTGCCGCCTGATCGCGCGGGTGTCCGCCGCCGCCTGGGCCGCGCGGCACGACCTGACCTGAGGCCTCACTCCAACAGGTGTGTCCGCAGCGCCGTCACCACGTCGTCGGTCACGCCGAGCCCGTCGCGCAGGTACGCCCCGAACGACCCGTGCACCCGGCGCACCTCCGCGTACGCGGCGTCCAGGTACTCCTCGCGCACCTCCAGCACCGGGCGCACCGCCTCGACGTCCAGTTCCGGCATCCGCCGCCGCATCGCCTCCAGCAGGACCTCCCGCAGGCTCTCGGTCAGCCGGTTGTTGGCCAGGTAGTCCGCCCGGATCGCCGCCTCGTCCACGCCGAGCGCGCTGAGCAGCAGCACCGTCAACCAGCCCGTGCGGTCCTTCCCCGCCGAGCAGTGGTAGACCAGCGGCAGGTTCTCCGCCCGGGCCGCCAGCCGCACCGCCGTGCCGAAGTTGGCCCGCGCCGACTCCCCGCTGACGAACCAGCGGTAGATCGCCGCCATCGCCGCCGGCGTGCCCTCCTCCGCCAGGCCCGCGTACGCGCCCAGGTCGTGCCCGAGCAGCACCGCCGAGACGTACGTGAAGACGGGGTGCTCGGCGTCGTGCACCGGCAGGTGCACCACCCGCGGCTGGCCGGTCAGCCGGTCCGGCGGGGCGACCGCCGTCTCCGAGTGGTCCCGCAGGTCGACCACACAGGCCGGTCCGAGCTTGGCCAGCACCGGCAGGTCCTCGTCGGTCAGCCGACCCAGCGCCGGCGTGCGGATCAGCGCCCCCGGGCGCACCCTCCGGCCGTCGGCGCCGACCAGGCCGCCGAGGTCCCGCGCGTTCGGCGCGCCCACGAGTTCCCAGTCCCGCCCGCTCATGCCGGCACGGGGCACCACCGCCCCGCGCCCGATGATTCGCTCACTCCGCTCGCTCATGCCGGCCTCCCCTTCGCCTGCCCGTGCCCGTATAGGGTGCCGCACATGACGATCGCCGCGGTACGCACCCACCGGCTCTCTGCGCCCCTGCACACGCCGTTCGTGACCGCGCTGCGCCGCACCACCACGGTGGAGACCCTGGTGGTGGAGGTGGTCGATGCCGACGGCCGGTCCGGCTTCGGCGAGGCGCCGCAGGTGTGGCAGGTCACCGGGGCGTCGGTCGCCGGTTCCGAGGCGTGCGTGCGCGAGCTGATCGGCCCGGCGCTCACCGGCCGCGACGCCGACGACCTGGTGGCCCGCTGCACCGAGGTGCAACGGGCGGTCGTCGGCAACGAGGCGGCCAAGGCGGCCGTCGACGTCGCGCTGCACGACCTGGCCGCGCGGCGGCTCGGCGTACCGCTGGTGCGGCTGCTCGGGGGCACCGCCCTGCGGGTGCCCACGGACGTCACGCTCGCCGCGGGCGACGCGGTGGACCTGGCGGCGGCGGCCCGGCAGCGGCGGGCGGAGGGCTTCGGCGTGCTCAAGCTGAAGGTGGGCACCGACGCGGCCGGCGACCTGGAGCGGGTCCGCGCGGTGCGCTCCGCCGTCGGCGACGGGGTCCGCATCCGACTGGACGCCAACCAGGGCTGGACCCCGCGCGAGGCGGTCCGGGTGATCCGGGGCGTCGAGGACGCCGGGCTGGACGTGGAACTGGTCGAGCAGCCGGTCGCCCGCTGGGACCTGGACGGGCTGGCCTGGGTCAGCGACCGGGTGGACGTGCCGATCCTCGCCGACGAGTCGGTCTTCGGCGTCCGAGACCTGGTCGAGGTGATCCGCCGCCGGGCCGCCGACATGGTCAACGTCAAGCTCGCCAAGTGCGGCGGCCTGCATCCGGCCCGGACGCTGCTCGACCTCGCCGCCGCGCACGGCCTCGGCACCGTCGTCGGGTCGATGATGGAGAGCCAGGTGGGCATCGGCGCCGCCGCGAGCCTGGTGGGCGCCTACGGCACCACCGCGGTGGCCGACCTGGACGCCGCCTGGTGGCTGGCCTGGTCGCCGGTGCGCGGCGGCCTGCGGTACGACGGCGCGACAGTCGTGCTGCCGGACGCGCCGGGGCTGGGCATCAGCTCCGTGACTGAAGTAAAGATGCAGACTGCTGGTTGATGCTCGTCGAAAACTTTCATATGGTCGCGGGGACATTGGGCGCGAGCTGGGGGTGGACGTGGAGCTGCAACCGGGCCGGGAGGCCGTGGTCCGGGTCGCGGTCGCGACCCTCTGGAGCTGCCCCGAGGCGGTACGCCCCGTCGACGGCCCCGCCCTGGCCGCGCGTACGGACATCGCCGCCTGGATCTCCGGCATGGACACCGACCAGCAGGTCGGCGACTGCGTACTGAGCCAACTGCTGCTCGGCGAGCGGGTGCTGGTCACTGAACTGCGCCCGGACGGCTGGGCCCACGTGGTGGCGGTCGAGCAGCCGGCCCCCCGGCTGCACCCGCGCGGCTACCCCGGCTGGCTGCCCACCGAGCAGCTCGCCCCCGTGGCCGGCGACCCCGAGGCGGACCCGCTCGTGGTCGACGCCACCGTCACCGCGCTGCGTGACGCGCCGGGGGGCGCCGAGCTGCTCTCCGGGGTGATCCTGGGCACCCGGCTGATCCCGGCCGGGCCGGCGGTCGACGGCTGGCAGCCGGTGCACGCGCCGGGCCACTCCGCGCCGCTCTGGCTGCCCGCCGGCGACGCGGTGCCGGTGCCCACCACGCCTCCGTCGGCCGAAGAGGTGCTGGCCGTCGCGCAGCGCCTGGTCGACGTCGTCTACATCTGGGGCGGGGTGTCGGCGTACGGCATCGACTGCTCCGGCCTGGTCCACCTGGCCTGGCGGCGGCTCGGCGTGCTGCTGCCGCGCGACGCCAGCGACCAGGCGACGGTGACCACGCCGGTGCCGCTGGGCGCGGAACGCCCCGGCGACCTCTACTTCTTCGCCCGCCCCGGGCGCAGGATCCACCACATCGGGATCGTCACCGCCGACCCGCGCCCCGGCGACGACCGGCGGATGCTGCACGCCTGCTACCTGCGGCGCCGCGTGCTGGAGGAGCGGCTGCCCGACGAGCGCACCGCCACCCTGGTCGGCGTGCACCGCGTCTGACCCGCGTACGACACGAGAGGGGGCGCCCCACCGGGGCGCCCCCTCTCGTCGCGTCGCGTACGCCTCAGTGGCGGGCGTCGGTCAGCACCCGCCGCCGGTCGCGGGAGGACTTGACCAGGCTGGCCACGGTGGCCACCGCGAGGGTGCCGAGGATGATCGTCAGTGAGAGCCAGATCGGGATGTGCGGGGCCCAGGAGACGTGCTCGCCGCCGTTGATGAAGGGCAGCTTGTTGTCCGCGAGGGCCTCCAGCACCAGCTTGACGCCGATGAAGCCGAGCACCACGGCCAGGCCGTAGCTGAGGTAGATCAGGCGGTTGAGCAGGCCACCGAGCAGGAAGTAGAGCTGCCGCAGGCCCATCAGCGCGAAGACGTTGGCGGTGAAGACCAGGTACGGCTCCTGGGTGATGCCGAAGATCGCCGGAATCGAGTCGAGCGCGAAGATCAGGTCGGTGGTGCCGATGGCGATCATGACGATCAGCATCGGGGTGAAGATCCGCTTGCCCTTCATCGTGTGGGTGGTCAGCCTGGCGCCGTCGTAGTCCCGGGAGATCGGCAGTGCCTTGCGGCTCCACCGGATCAGCAGGTTCTCGGAGAACTCGTCCTCGTCGGGCTCGCCCTGCCGGGCGAGGTTGATCGCGGTGTAGATCAGGAACGCGCCGAAGATGTAGAACACGAAGGAGAACTGGGAGATCAGCGCCGCGCCGGCCGCGATGAAGCCGCCCCGCATGACCAGCGCCAGCACGATGCCGATGAGCAGCACCTTCTGCTGGTACTGCCGGGGCACCCCGAACCGCGCCATGATGATCACGAAGACGAACAGGTTGTCGACGGAGAGGCTGTATTCCGTCAGCCAGCCGGTGTAGAACTGCCCGGCCGCGCTGGCCCCGGAGGTCAGCCAGAGGCCGGCGCCGAAGATCAGGGCCAGGGCGACGTAGAAGCCGACCCAGAGGCTCGACTCACGCACGCTGGGCTCGTGCGGTCGCCGACCGACGATCAGCAGATCCACGAGCAGGATCCCGGTCAGGGCGACGAGCGTCCCCACCCAGACCAGTCCGGACACGTCCAAGGTTCATTCCTCCGGCAGACACGCAACGACGGGCACACCGTACGCCCTCGGTGGACGCGGTGTGCCGGCGACGCTGACTCTGGTGACTGTCGGAGGTCTCTTCCGTCGCCGTCCCCGAGGGGGCGGCGACCGACGGGCCGGGTCGTGCGTCCAGGGATCGGCGCTCGACCGTGCTGACGACTCCGTCGCGGGGGAATACTCCCCTCCTCGCCCGTCATTCTGGCCCACCGCCGCCAGTGGCCGCATCCCGGGTCGTGAGTGTCCTTTCCCACCCCGACGCATCGATGCCGGTCGGCGGCGGGCATCGAGACCGGCCGCACCATCCGTAGAGCGTCCTAGGAGGCTAGTGCTCCGAATCGGGCGCGACCAGCGGATCGGCGAGCGACCAGCCCGCCGCCAGCACCTTGTCGCAGGCGGCCACCGCCCGGGCCAGCCGCCGCCGGTGCGGGCCGGCCAGCTCGACCACCGGCACCCCGCAGCCGGCCAGTTCCGCCCGGAACCGCCCCGTCATCCACGCCCGCAGGTGCTCGCCGTCGCGCAGCCCGTCGTCGTCGAAGGGCACCCCGACGTGGTCGGTCAGCAGGTACAGCGCGGGACGCCGGGCCGTCGCGCGCACCCGCGCCGACGTCGACCCCAGGTACCGCTCCTCCCAGACGGCGGTGGCCCGCGCGTCCGTGTCGCAGAACAACAGCGGGCCGCACGAGCGCGCCGCGGCGTCCTCCGCCGCCTGCTGCTCCCGGACCACCTCGGCGAAGTCGTCGCGGTCCCACACCACGTCGAAGACCGTGGCCGCCGGATCCCGCCCGCGCAGCCGGGCCAGCTTCCGCGCGGTCAGCTCCCGGCCGTACTCCGGGACCCAGCGGTTGCCGTAGTGCGCGGCGAGGGCGGCGGCCATCGTGGTGGTGCCGGTCGACTCCGCACCGACGACCACCACCCGCCGGACGAACCACGCCCGCACCGGCGCGCTGAGCCGGTCCCAGTGGCCCGCCGGGTCCGCGCGCACCGCCGTCCCCGACACGGGCACGCCGCGCCGCCCCGGATCCACGCAGACCGACACCGCGTCGAACCGCCGGGCCAGCTCCTCGCCGTACGCCTCGGAGGAGAAGACGGCGTCCACCGGCGCCCCGCCCAGCGCCTCGCGGAACACCGCGCAGTGCAGGTCCCAGACCGCCGGGTCGGCGTAGTCCACCGGATGGTCGTCGTACCGGCCCACGAAACGGACCCACGGGGTGGCCGCGTGGACCTCACGCAGCCAGTCCAGCCGCAGCGCGAGCGGGATCGACTCCCGGCGGGACGGTGCCACCACCACGGTGACGGCCGCGCAGCGGGCGGCGGCGGCCTCGATCAGCGCGTGGTGGCCCGCGTGCGGCGGATAGAACTTGCCCACCACCATCGCGTGCCGGAACTCCGGCGCCGCCGGCCCGGTGCCGACGCCTTCCGCCGGCGTTCGGCCGGTGGCCGCCCCGGTCACGCCGCCGCCGGGGCCGGGCCCGGGGGCACCGGGGTCGGGGCGGCGCCGCGCCGCAGGTCCGCCCGCCACTCGCGCAGCCCGAGCACGCAGAGCCCGAGGAAGATCACGTAGAGGGCCGCGGTGAGGTACAGGCCCTTGTAGGCGTAGAGCGGGATGTAGATCAGGTCAGCGGCGATCCACAGCCACCAGCTCTCCACCCGCTTGCGGGTCTGCCCGTACGTCGCCAGCAGCGACAGCGCGGTGGTCAGCGCGTCCGGCAGCGGCACGGTGGAGTCGGTGGCCCCGTCCAGCAGCGCCCAGAGCCCGCCGGTCAGCACGACGCCCGCCGCCGCCAGCGCCCACCACTCCCGGCGGCCCGTCCGGCCGACCGTGAGCCGGGTGCGCCGCTCGCCGCCGTACAGCCACGCCCACCAGCCGTACAGGCCCAGGCCGACGTAGACGACCTGGAGGCCGGCGTCGGCGTAGAGGCCGGCCGTCCAGAACAGCAGCATCAGCAGCAGCACGTTGGCGATGCCGACCGGCCAGTTGGCGATCCGCTGCCGGGCCACCAGCCAGACGTTGAGCACCCCGGTGGCGAAGCCCAGCAGCTCCGCCCAGGTGGTGCCGGTGCCGGCCACGGTGAACGCCGTACCGGTCAGCCAGTCGATCATTCGCCTCCCCTTTCCGCGCGCCCACCCTAGATCCGCCCGGCCTGCGGGAACAGGCCCCCGCGGCGTCCGGCCCGCACGGCGGCGTGAAAGGCTCCGGGCATGGTGCTTGAGGTCGCGCTCATCGACGTACTGCCGGGACACGAGGACGAGTTCGCCGCCGCGTACGCCAAGGGGCATCCGGTGCTCGCCGGCACGCCCGGCTGCCGGTCGGTGCGGATGACCCGGGGCGTCGAGTCCCCGAGCCGGTTCGTGCTGCTGGTGGAGTGGGACTCCGTCGAGGCGCACAACGACAACTTCCGCGCCACCGAGCGCTTCGCGCAGTGGCGGGCGCTGATCGGCCCGTACTTCGCCAACCCGCCGCTGGTCGAGCACTTCGTGGACGTGCCGGCCTGAGCTGTCGTACCCCTGCCCTAGGCTGCGCCGTGCACGCGTCGGCCGCCGGTCCCGACGGGCTCGGGGGCGCCGGGCCCGGTTGCCGCGCGAAGATATCCGCTGGCGCCCGGTCGCCGACGCCGGTTGACTGCCCACCATGACGCAACGGGTGGCCCTCGTGACGGGCGTGAGTCGTCGGATCGGCATCGGCGCGGCGGTCGCCCGCACACTCGCGGCGGACGGCTGGCGGCTGCTGCTCACCGGCCTGCCTGAGTTCGACGACGCCCAGCCCTACGGCGGCGATCCCGAGGGCGTGCCGGCCCTGCTGGGCGAGCTGGGCGACGCCGGACACGTCCGCGCCGACCTGCTCGACCCGGCCGCGCCCGCCGGCCTGGTCGCCGAGGCGCTACGCCGGCACGGCCGGCTCGACGCGGTGGTCGCCGTGCACGCCTACTGCACCGACACGCCGTTCGGCGCGCTGGATCCGGCCGAGATCGACCGGCACCTGCTGGTCAACGTGCGGGCCACGCTGCTGCTCGCCGAAGCGTTCGCCGAGGCGTTCACCGCCGGATCGGGTGGCCGGCTGGTGCTCTTCTCCACCGGCCAGCGCCTCGGCCCGATGCCGCAGACCCTCGCCTACGCGGTCAGCAAGGCGGCGGTGGAGAACGCGACCTTCCAGCTCTCCCCGCTGCTGATGCCACGGGGCATCACCGTCAACTGCGTCCACCCGGGCCCGACGGACACCGGATACGCCTCGCCGGAGGCGTACGCCGAGGTCGCCAAGCTCTTTCCGAGCGGACGCTGGGGCACGCCGCAGGACGCCGCCCGGCTGGTGCGGTTCCTCTGCTCGTCCGACGCCGACTGGATCACCGGCCAGGTGATCGACTCGGAGGGCGGCTTCCGCCGCCACCTGTGAGCCCTGGCTCAGCCGCCCGCGACAATTCGGCGCAGCCCGTCGCCCTGACAGGCGCGCATGATGAAGGCCTCCGGATTGCCGGAGCGGATCCTTGTCGGCTCCACTGCACAACCGGAGGCCTTCGTCATCCCGCGATCTCAAGCCGTGGCGTTATTCGTGCCAATCGACCGCCTGCGAGGTGTTCCTAACCGCAGCCGGAGACCGACGCGTCGCTGAGGTAATCCTCCGCCGCCCAGCCATCGATGGACGTGGACCCGCCGTTGTTGTAGTGGATCCGAACCCAACGGTTGGTCGAATTCACGACATCGCCATAGACGTGGCACAGGTAGGTCACCCAGTGGCCGGTAGGAACCCGCCCCACCAAGCCGCAGGAGAGGTGCGGGCCGGTACGCACTGCCAGACCGGTCGTACCGGCGCCGATCACCTGCCCGCTCGTCAGCTCCTTGTCCACGTAACCGTGGCTGCAACTGGCGGACGCCGGCCCACCGCTCACCACGGCGACGCTGGTGGCGGCGGTGACCACGACCGCGACCTTCGCCAGGGTCGCCCTATTGATTACAGACCTCATCTAGCCCCCGCTTCCTGTGGGTGCGCCGGTGTTTCCGGACACAAGAAACCTATGACTTTGACAGGATCAGGTCAATATTGATTTCGATCGATTCCTGCGGTAGGGGCCGCCGGCGAGGCCGAAAAAGATGACTCCTCGCCCCGACCACAGATCCACCGGGATTCCCGCTATCGCAGGTCGCCCCCTGCCGACAATCAGCAAGAATCCTCAACACCATGTCGAACCGAGCGCCGACGAAGCCCGTCGAGGGCACCGTCCCGCCTTTCGGCAAGCGTCAGGCGAAGCGAAAACAACCTGCGATTCCCGACTCCACCGGTCGGCGCGACCATGGCCTATTCCATCGAGTCAACTGCTCGCGCCAGGCCTCAACGGGCGTTCTCCGGAAGTCATCTCAGCCGCCCTGCGGGGAGACAGCCCGGTCTGACTCGTGGCGGCCGTTGGCCGACCCGGCCGCGCGGTCCCGCAGCAGCGCCAGCGTCTCGTCACCGCCGAGGGCCACCGACGCCAGCCAGTCGCTCATCCGCTCGTAGCGGCTGACGTCGGCCTCGGAGACCAACCGCAGGTCGGAGGTCAGGGTCTCCAGCATGACCGTGCGCGGATCAGCCGGGTCGGGGAACACGTAGCTGGAGTAGCCGGTCAGTGGATGCAGCCCGGCGCGCGGCGCGGCGGCACAGGGCACCACCCGGACCGTCACGTGCGGCAGGTCGGCCAACGCGACCAGGTGCGCCATCTGCTCCCGCCACACCTCGGGCGACACGTCTCCCTGGTCACAGACCCGCTCGTCGAGCAGCGCGGTGTAGCGGGGCGGATCGGCGCGGCGCAGCACGTCCTGACGCATCAGCCGGGCCCGGATGTCGGCCTCGACGTTGACCTCGGGGTACAGCAGCCGGCCGGCCTCGACGCGCTGGCGGGCGTACCCGGGCGATTGGAGCAGGCCGGGCACGACGGCCGGCTGGTACTCCACGATGCTCGCCGCGCCCGCCTCCAGTTCGGCGTAGGTGCGCTGCCGCTCGCCCATCTCCCCCAGCGCCTTCCACCAGCCCCGGCTGGTGGCGGCGTCGCGGGCGATGACGATGAGCGCGTCGCGCTGCGGCGGCGGCACCTCGTAGACGTCGAGCAGGTCGAGCACGTCGGCCAGGTCCGGCCGGCTCTGCCCCAACTCGATGCGGGACAGCTTCGAGGTGGAGGCCCAACCCAGCCGGTCGCAGACCTGTTCCAGGGTCAGCGCCTCCCGCCGGCGCAGCTGACGCAACTCGGCGCCCAGCCGGGCGCGACGAATGACCGGACTCGTTGGCAACGGCATCCCCAGCCTCCCCACCGAGGGAGAGTAGGGCAGGACGATCACTCAGCGCAATAGCTTGCTCGCGTACCGCAATCAGAGGCCAGGTCGTCGTGGGTCGGCCCGCCCCGCCGACCGGGTCAGGCGGGGCCCGGGCCGCTCACTTCACCCCGGCGGCGTCCATGCCGCGCAGCTCCTTCTTGAGGTCGGCGACCTCGTCGCGGATCCGGGCGGCCAGCTCGAACTGGAGTTCCCGGGCCGCGGCCAGCATCTGGTCGTTGAGCTCCTGGATGAGCTGGGCCAACTCGGCCCGGGCCATCCCCTCCCGCGCGGGCCCGGCGCCGCCGGTCCGGGCGCGGCTGCGGGTCTCCTTGACCGGCGCCTTGCCCCGGGAGAGCTGCCGTACGGCTCCGCCGACGCGGCTGTTCTCGGTGTCCTCCGCCTCGCGGTAGATGTCGTCGAGAATGTCGTGGATCTTCTTGCGCAGCGGCTCGGGACTGATGCCGTGCGCCTCGTTGTGCGCGATCTGCTTGTCCCGCCGCCGGTTGGTCTCCCCGATCGCCTCGGCCATCGACGGAGTGATCTTGTCGGCGTACATGTGCACCTGACCGGAGACGTTGCGCGCCGCCCGGCCGATGGTCTGGATCAGCGACCGGCCGCTGCGCAGGAAGCCCTCCTTGTCGGCGTCGAGGATGGCGACCAGCGACACCTCCGGCAGGTCGAGACCCTCCCGGAGCAGGTTGATGCCGACCAGCACGTCGTAGTCGCCCTTGCGCAGCTCCCGCAGCAGCTCCACGCGGCGCAGCGTGTCGACCTCGGAGTGCAGGTAGCGCACCCGGATGCCGTTCTCCAGGAGGTAGTCGGACAGGTCCTCGGCCATCTTCTTGGTCAGCGTGGTGACCAGCACCCGCTCGTCGCGCTCGGTGCGCAGCTTGATCTCGTGCATGAGGTCGTCGATCTGGCCCTTGGTGGGCTTGACGACGACCTCCGGGTCGATCAGGCCGGTGGGCCGGATCACCTGCTCGACGAACTCGCCCTGGGCCTGCTCCAGCTCCCACGGGCCGGGCGTCGCGGAGAGAAAGACCATCTGGCCCACCCGCTCCAGGAACTCGTCGAAGCGCAGCGGCCGGTTGTCGGCGGCGCTGGGCAGCCGGAAGCCGTGGTCGATCAGCATCCGCTTGCGGGACGCGTCGCCCTCGTACATGCCGCCGATCTGCGGGATGGTCACGTGCGACTCGTCGACGACCGTCAGGAAGTCGTCCGGGAAGTAGTCGAGCAGGCAGTGCGGCGGACTGCCCGGCAGCCGGCCGTCCATGTGCATCGAGTAGTTCTCGATGCCGGAGCAGAACCCGACCTGGCGCATCATCTCGATGTCGTAGGTGGTGCGCATCCGCAGCCGCTGCGCCTCCAGCAGCTTGCCCTGCCGCTCCAGCTCGGCCAGCCGCTCGGCCAGCTCGGCCTCGATGTCGCGGATCGCCCGCTCCATCCGCTCCGGCCCGGCCGCGTAGTGGGTGGCCGGGAAGATGACCAACCCGTCGACCTCCTTGACCACGTCGCCGGTGAGGGGGTTGAGGTAGTAGAGCTTCTCCACCTCGTCGCCGAAGAGCTCGATCCGCACGGCCAGTTCCTCGTAGGCCGGGATGATCTCCAGCGTGTCGCCGCGGACCCGGAAGGTGCCCCGGTTGAAGGCCATGTCGTTGCGCGTGTACTGGATGTCGACCAGCCGGCGCAGCAGCTGGTCACGGTCCAGCTCCTGCCCGACCGCGACCCGCACCGCGCGGTCGAGGTATTCCTCCGGGGTGCCCAGGCCGTAGATCGCCGAGACGGTGGCCACCACGATCACGTCGCGGCGGGTGAGCAGCGACATGGTCGCCGAGTGCCGCAGCCGCTCGACCTCCTCGTTGATCGAGGAGTCCTTCTCGATGTAGGTGTCGGTCTGCGGGATGTAGGCCTCGGGCTGGTAGTAGTCGTAGTAGGAGACGAAGTATTCGACGGCGTTGTGCGGCAGCAGCTCGCTGAACTCCTTGGCCAGCTGCGCGCAGAGCGTCTTGTTGGGGGCCAGCACCAGCGTGGGCCGTTGCACCCGCTCGATCAGCCACGCGGTGGTGGCGCTCTTGCCGGTGCCGGTCGCGCCGAGCAGCACGGTGTTGCGGTCGCCGCGGCGGACCCGACGCTCCAGGTCGTCGATGGCCGCCGGCTGGTCGCCGGCCGGCTGGAACTCGCTGATGACCTGGAAACGGCCGTCGAGCCGGGGAATGTCGAGCGCCATGACCCCAACGGTACGCCGGGGGTCCGACACCGCGGCGCGACTACGCCCGGTCCGTGATCGGCTTCGATATTCGCATTGTGTGGCGCATCTCACCGGACTACGCTCTCCGTGTAGGCCGCTCGCGGCGGCCGACCGGGCAGGTGGCCAGGCCGTCACGGCCGGCCCGCCCCCGGCACAGGGGTCGCAGCACCCGGCACTCCCGGCGTGCGCACCCGACGTGGTCGCGCGTGAGGCGCTGACCGGCCGCCGCGAGCGCCCCTGCTCGTCACCCCACGGGGGTGAATCCCGTTCAACCTCCCGTGGAGACCTCCGCCGCCCGTTCCGGCCCGCCTGCCCCGCCGCAGGGCCCGCCGACGCACGACGACGCGCACACCGGCGGCATCCCACGGGTGGTGACCGGCCGCCGGCGTACCGTCCTGCTGGTGCTCGCGGCCATGGCCGTGCTCTCCGCCGCCGCGCTGGTCGTGGGGCTGGCGAGCTGGGCGCCCGCGCGGCCGGAGCAGCCGAGGGCGCTGACGGGCGACGAGCGCGAGCGACTGGCCGCGATGCGGGTCACCAACTACCGGGACCTGCGGGCCGGGGTACGCGTGACCGCGGGCACCGGCGCGGCGCGTACCGAACTGGTCGGCTGGGTCGACTGGTCCCGGCCGCTGGTCTACCTCGACGTCGGCGGGCCCGGCGCGGGCGCCGCGCGCGGGCTGCTCCAGGCCACCCCGACGGTGGTCCTGCTGCGCCCCGACCCGACGGCGGTGCCGACCCCCGCGCCGCCCCCGCTGGTGCCGCCGGCGGACCGCTGGCGGCTGCACGCCCCACCCGCCGGGCAGGGGCTGGCCGCCGTGCTCGACCTGCTCTTCCGCCTCGCCTCCGACCGTCCGGAGCCGCCGGTCGACGCCGCGCGCCGGATCGGTGGGGCCACGGTCGGGGCGGCGCCGGTCGACATCCTCCAGGCACCGCCGCCCGGCCCCGGCGTCCCGGCCCCGGACGTGCTCCCCCGCTACTGGCTCGACCACGACGCGCGGCTGCACCGGCTGGAGACCGGGCTGGCCGGCGTCGGCCCGGTGACCGTGCAGCTGAACCGGGCCGACCGGCCCACGCTGCGGCCGGTCGACGCCCTCGGCGGCCGTCCCGGGCAGCCCCGCGCCCTCACCGCCGCCGAGCGGGGCCGGCTGGACCGGCTGCCCGCCCGGCTGCGCGCGGGTGGCGGCGCCGCCGTGACCCTGACCGCGCCCGTCGCCGCCGCCACGAACCTGCGCGGAGCCGGCTGGGTGAGCTGGAGCGGGCGGGCCGCGTACCTGACCGTCGCCGACCTCGCCGAGCCGGGGCGCCGGACGCTGCTGCGCGTCGACGGCGCCGGCGTGCGCCGGGCGGAGGTGCCGGCCGCGACGGTCCCGGGCACCGCGGAAGCGCCCGGCCGGCCGCCGCTGCCGCCGCCCGCCCGGGGCTGGGGGGCCGACCCGCGGCGCGCGGGCGACCTGGGCCTGCTGCTCGACGCGGCGCTGCGGGCCGCTCGATCGCCCGACAGGCGGGGCGCCCCCCTTCGGGTGCGCGGCGACACCGTCGCCGGGAAGACCGTCGACGTGGTCGAGCTGCGCACGTCCCGGGGGCTGCTGCGCTACTGGATCGACCGGTCCGGCGCGCTGCGCCGCCTGGAGCTGCGCACCCGCACCGGCGCCTGGGCCCAGCTCGACCTGACGCCCACCACGGTGCCCCGGCTCGTCCCACCGCCCCGGCCCCCGGCCGGGGGCCGCTGACCGGTCAGGGACGCCAGCCGGTCTGCGCCGCCCACTGCTCGGCGCGCAGGTGTTCCTCGTCGAACCACGGGTCCTTCGCGGTGGTCCAGGTGGCGCTGTCCGGGGCGGATGCCGCCAGCTCCCGCTTCAGCGCCAGGTAGGCCGACCGCTGGTCCGGGTCGGCGCGCAGGTGGTCGCGCATCAGCAGCGCGTACCGCCAGCCGGGCGCGTCGGCCGGGCGGATGTGCAGGTGCACGGGGCGGCCCGGGTCGGCGCTGCCGTGCAGCCGCTTCTCCCACCGGCCGCTGCCGGGCGGGCGGGGGTCGTCCCACCACTCGCCGGGCAGGCGCGGGAAGCCCGCCTCCGTGAGCCGCTCGGCCAGCGGTCCGTCCGCGTCGGCGAGGGTCGGGACGGTGAGCTGGATGTCGATCACGTCCCTGGCGGCGAGCCCCGGGACCGCGGTCGAGCCGATGTGGTCGATACGCAGGTCGGCGGGGGCGAGCGCGTGCCGGATCCGGGCGGCCAGCCGCGCGTACTGCTGCGGCCAGGTCGGGTCGGCCTCCGTCAGGACGACGTGCTCCGAGGGGGCCGCCCGCTGCTCGCGCAGGTTCGCCTCGTAGGGCCGCAGCCGCTCGCGCCACAGCGCGTCGACGGCCGCGTGCAGGTCGTCGAGGCTGCCGTCGTTGGTCAGCAGCACGTCCGCCGCGCCCCGCCGCCGGGCGTCGTCGGCCTGTGCGGCGATCCGCCGCTCGGCCTCCGCCCGGTCCATCCCCCGGTCGCGGGCCAGCCGCGCCAACCGGGTGGCCACCTCCGTCTGCACCACGACCACCAGGTGGTACGTGGGCGCGAGCCCCACCTCCACCAGCAGCGGCACGTCGTTGACCACGATCGCGTCGGGTGCCGCCGCGGCGGCCAGCTCGGCGGCGCGGGCCCGTACGCGGGGATGGGTGATCGCCTCCAGCCGGCGGCGCGCCGCCTCGTCGGCGAACACCAGCGCGCCCAGCGCCGCCCGGTCGAGGGCGCCGTCGGCGTCGAGGACCCGCTCGGAGAAGGCGGCGACGATCTCGGCCAGCCCCTCCGTGCCCGGCGCGACCACCTCCCGGGCCACCCGGTCGGAGTCGATCAGCACCGCGCCGCACTCGGTCAGTCGCCTCGCCACGGCGCTCTTGCCGGACCCGATTCCTCCGGTCAGTCCCACCTTCAGCACGGCACCAGTCAACCGGATCATCACCGCGCCGCCGGCACCGGGGGCATCCCGGACCGGTCCCCCTGGGCCCTATTCTAGTACTAGGATAGGGCCCGTGGAGCTGACCACCGCCGAGCTGACCGTGCTGGGCCTGCTCATCGAACGCCCACGGCACGGCTACGACCTGGAGCAGGTGATCGCGCGACGCGGCATCCGGCAGTGGTCCGACGTCGGGTTCTCCTCGATCTACTACCTGCTCGCCAAGCTGGACAGGCGCGGCCTGGTCCACGTACCCGAGGCTCCCGCCGCCCCGAAGTCCCGCCAGGTGTTCCACGCCACCGCCGAGGGCCGGGCGGCCGCGGCGCGCACCGCGCTGGCGCTCATCGAGCAACCGCAGCCGGTCCGGCACCCGCTTCTCGTCGGCATCGCCAACCTGCCCCTGCTCTCCGACCGGGAGTACGCGCAGGCGCTGCGCACCCGGCTGGCGGGGGTCGAGGCCCGCATCGAGTCGCTCCGGTCGGCGCAGCAGGCGCAGGCCCCCCTCCCGCACCCGGCGCGGGAGGTCTTCTCGTACTCGCTGAGCCTCCTGGAGGCGGAAAGGCAGTGGCTCGCCGCCCGAGCCCAGGTGCCTGATGACTGACAAGACCGACTTCAAGAAGACGCTCGACGCCTATCAGGCCGGGCGCGGGCAGTTCCGGATCGTGGACGTGCCCGACACGCGGTACCTCATGGTCGACGGCCACGGCGACCCGAATGGCGCACCGGCGTTCACCGGCGCCATCGAGGCCCTCTACCCGGTGGCCTACAAGCTGAAGTTCGCCAGCAGGCGGGACCTCGGCCGTGACTACGTCGTCCCGCCCCTGGAGGGCCTGTGGTGGGCCGAGGACATGGACTCGTTCACCGCCCGGCGCGACAAGGCACGGTGGGAGTGGACGCTGATGATCATGGTCCCGGACTGGATCGGCCAGGACCTGTTCACCGCCGCCGTCGAGCAGGTGGGGGCCAGGAACCGCCCGGCGCGTCTCGACGACGTCCGCCTGGCGACGCTGTCCGAGGGGCGGTGCGTGCAGACGCTGCACGTCGGTTCCTTCGACGACGAGGCCGAGGTGCTGGCGCGGCTGCACGATGAGTTCGTCCCGGGCAACGGGCTGCGGATGGTGGGCAGACACCACGAGATCTACCTCAGCGACTTCCGCCGGGTCGCGCCGGAGCGGCAACGCACCATCCTGAGGCAACCGGTCGCCCCCGCATCGAGTGCGTAGGCGCGGCGAGGACGGAGCGGCTGCGGGGAAAGACGGGAGCCCCGCCCCCGGCGATCTCGCGATCGCGGGGACGGGGCCCGTCGTCGTTCAGCGGGTCACTTGCCGCCGGCGAGCTTCTCCCGCAGAGCGGCGAGCGCCTCGTCGGTGGCCAGGGTGCCGGCCGGCTCCTCGGCCTGACGGCTCGGGGCCGCGCTGGTCGAGGTGGTGGTGCCACCACCGGTGACGGGCGGAGCCGGGTTGGCAGCCGCCTCGGCGTCGGCGGCCCGGGAGGTCTGCACCTGCTTGGTGTGGGCCTCCCAGCGCTGACGCGCCTCGGCGTACTGGTTCTCCCAGGTCTCGCGCTGCTTGTCGTACCCCTCGAGCCACTCGCCCGTCTCCGGGTCGAAGCCCTCCGGGTAGATGTAGTTGCCCTCGGTGTCGTACGTCGCGGCCATGCCGTAGAGGGTCGGGTCGAAGTGCTCCTCGCCCTCGACGAAGCCCTCGTTGGCCTGCTTGAGCGACAGCGAGATCCGGCGGCGCTCCAGGTCGATGTCGATGACCTTGACCATGACCTCGGAGCCGACCTGGACGACCTGCTCCGGGATCTCCACGTGGCGCTCGGCCAGCTCGGAGATGTGGACCAGGCCCTCGATGCCGTCGTCCACCCGGACGAAGGCGCCGAACGGCACCAGCTTGGTGACCTTACCCGGCACGATCTGCTGGATCGCGTGGGTGCGGGCGAACTGACGCCACGGGTCCTCCTGCGTCGCCTTCAGCGACAGCGAGACCCGCTCGCGGTCCAGGTCGACGTCCAGGACCTCGACCTCGACCTCCTGGCCCACCTCGACGACCTCGGACGGGTGGTCGATGTGCTTCCAGGACAGCTCGGAGACGTGCACGAGGCCGTCCACGCCGCCCAGGTCGACGAACGCGCCGAAGTTGACGATCGAGGACACGACGCCCTTGCGGACCTGGCCCTTCTGCAGCTTGTTGAGGAACTCGGTGCGCACCTCGGACTGCGTCTGCTCCAGCCAGGCCCGGCGGGACAGGACCACGTTGTTGCGGTTCTTGTCCAGCTCGATGATCTTGGCTTCGAGCTCGCGCCCGACGTACGGCTGCAGGTCGCGCACCCGACGCATCTCGACCAGGGAGGCGGGCAGGAAGCCCCGCAGCCCGATGTCGAGGATGAGGCCGCCCTTGACCACCTCGATGACCGAGCCGCGGACGACCCCGTCCTCGTCCTTGATCTTCTCGATGGTGCCCCAGGCCCGCTCGTACTGCGCCCGCTTCTTGGAGAGGATCAGACGACCCTCCTTGTCCTCCTTCTGGAGGACCAGGGCCTCGATGTGGTCACCAACCGAAACGACCTCGGCCGGGTCCACGTCGTGCTTGATCGACAACTCCCGAGAGGGGATGACACCCTCGGTCTTGTAGCCGATGTCGAGCAGGACCTCGTCCCGATCGACCTTGACGACGGTGCCTTCGACAATGTCGCCGTCGTTGAAGTACTTGATGGTCTCGTCGATCGCGGCGAGGAAAGCCTCCTCGGAACCGAGATCGTCGTGGGTGACCCGGGTGGCGCTCGAGGGGGCCTCGATGCTGCTCGTCATGTGGGCGGTTGCTCCGGTCGGATGGTGTGTCACAGCAGGCTGGTGTGTCGCGGTGACCTGTTCGCGCCAGCGGATCCGTCGCCGGGCACACCGAAAGATCATCGCGTGAGATCATGGATGTGGCTCCGCCAGTGGTCCCGGAGACCGCGCACCTGCTCCCTGCCGAGGCACACGATCCGCGAGCGCATCATCTAGCCTACCCGCTGCATTACCACAGCGTGCAAGCCCTCCCATCCTCTCGCCGCCTCGTCAGCTGCGAAAGCGGAGATATCGGCAGGAAGGCGTCGCAGGTGTCGCGTCCGTCACAGGGGCATCACGGTGAACGGTAGCGCCGGACGCCGTACCCCGCACTCCGGGGGTCGCCCGGCGCACGGCGCGTGCGGGGCTAGCGTGGGCGGGTGGATGACGACAGCCGGGTGACCCGGCGCCGGGTCGGCAACGCCGAGGCCCGCCGGGCGAACCGCCGCTGGTGGGACGCCGACGCCGACGACTACCAGGCCGAGCACGGCCGTTTCCTCGGCGACCTGGACTTCGTCTGGTGTCCGGAGGGCGTGCGGGAGGCCGACGTACGGCTGCTGGGTGACCTGGCCGGACGGCGGGTGCTGGAACTCGGCTGCGGGGCCGCCGCCGCCGCGCGGTGGCTCGCCACCCGGGGGGCCCGGCCGGTCGCCCTGGACCTCTCCGCCGGCATGCTGCGGCACGCCGCGCTGGCGGCCGGACGCACCGGCGTACGCGTGCCGCTGGTGCAGGCCGACGCGCTGGCGCTGCCCTTCGCCGACGCCGCGTTCGACACGGCCTGCACGGCGTTCGGGGCGGTCCCGTTCGTGGCCGACTCGGCGGCGGTCATGCGCGAGGTGTTCCGGGTGCTGCGCCCCGGCGGCCGGTGGGTGTTCTCGGTGACCCACCCGATGCGGTGGATCTTCCTCGACGACCCCGGCGAGGGCGGGCTGACCGCCGTGCACTCGTACTTCGACCGCTCCCCCTACGTGGAGCAGGACGAGGCCGGCGACGCCACCTACGTCGAGCAGCACCGCACGCTCGGCGACCGGATCCGCGAGCTCGTGGGTGCCGGGTTCCGCCTGCTCGACCTGGTGGAACCGGAGTGGCCCGAGGGGCACGAGGGGATCTGGGGGCAGTGGAGCCCGCTGCGCGGCCGCCTCTTCCCCGGCACCGCCATTTTCGTCGCCGAGAGACCTGCCTGAGCGACGGACAGCCGGTGCGACGTCCGCCACGGCCGGCGGGGTTACGCTGAGCCGGTGAGCGCCGAACCGATCGCGACACCACCTGGCCCATGGTGTCCGGACCCGATCCGGCAGCAGCGTGCCGACTACACGCTGGAGGACCTGCTCAACCTGCCGGACGACGCCCCCCGCGTCGAACTCGTCGACGGAGTCATCCAGGTGACACCCTCCCCCACCCTGGGCCACCAGGACATTTCCAGCCTGCTCTGGCTGTGGCTACGAACCCACTGCCCCGCACACCTGCGTGCCACACAAGCCGTCGGCGTGGCCCTCAATGCGAACACCAGCCGGCAGCCGGACGTGCTGCTGTGCCGGACGGAGGTGACCGCCGACCGGTCGCTGCTCATGCCGGACGACGTCATCCTCGCGGTCGAGGTGGTGTCGCCCGGCACCCGCCGCACCGACCGGTTCGCCAAGCCCGGCGAGTACGCCGCCGCAGGCATCCCCTTCTACTGGCGGATCGAACAGGACCCCATCCACCTCTACGCCTACCGGCGGGGCGATCGGCTCGGGCCGGGCGGTGAGCGACAGTACGAACTGATCGCCGACAGCGCGGAGCTGATCGAGATGGTCGAACCATTCGAGATCAAGCTGCCGATCGCCGACGTCACGCCGTAGCCCGCGGGCCGTCGTTTCGGGGCATCGACGCCGGGTACCCGCGTCGCATGGCCGAGCAGAGCGAGTTCCGCAGCGGCGACCACGTCTCCTGGGCCAGCCACAGCGGCCGGGCGTACGGCGTGGTCAAGGAGAAGATCACCGAACGGACGCACGTACGCGGGCACGCCGTGAACGCGTCACCGGACGACCCGCAGTACCGGATCCGCAACGACGACTCGGGACGGGACGTCGCACACCGACCGGAGGTGCTGCGCCATGAGCAGGGCTGACGAGGGACGGGACACCTACCGGGAGTTCACCGAGGCGGTGAACATGAAGCCGGCCGAGCTGTCGACGTGGCTGGAGACCGACGAGTCGAAGCAGGTCGGCTGGCACAAGGGTGGGCGCTCCGGCGGCGGCGAGTCGGTCGGGCACGAGTCGGGCCGCAAGATCATCGAGCTGCTGCGGCGCAAGCGTGCCGAGCTCTCCGAGGGCGACTACCGGCACATGCGCAAGGTCGTCGGCTACGTCCGCCGGCACATGGCGCAGCGCCCCTCCGGCGACGTCCGCGACACGAAGTGGCGCTGGTCCCTGATGAACTGGGGCCACGACCCCCTGAAGCGCTGAGCCCGGCCGCTTGACCCTGCCACTGACGGCAGGGTCCGACGATCCGCACCATGAGTCGAGCGCAACGCAGGATCGTCGTCGTCACCGGTGCGGGCACCGGGATCGGACGGGCCACCGCCCGTGGGTTCAGCGCCCAGGGGGCGTACGTCGTGGCGGTGGGCCGACGGGCCGCGCCCCTGGCGGAGACCGCCGCCGGTCACCCCGGCATCGAACCGCTGGTCGCCGACGTCACCGCCCCCGGCGCCGCGGAGCTGATCGTCGGCACCGCCACGCAGCGGCACGGCCGCCTCGACGTGCTGGTCAACAACGCGGGCGTCGCCGGCGGCGGTCCGCTCGGTTCGCTCGCCCCCGAGACCGTCGCGCGCCACCTGGCGACGAACCTGGTGGCGCCGCTCCTGCTCACCCGGGCGGCGGTGCCGGCGCTGACCGACAGCCGGGGCGTCGTCGTCAACGTCACCACGTCGGTCGGGTCGCGGGCCTGGCCGGGCAGTTCGCTGTACGCGGCCGGGAAGTCCGCCCTGGACTCGCTGACCCGCAGCTGGGCGGTGGAGCTCGCGCCATCCGGAATCAGGGTGGTGGCGGTGGCACCCGGCGCCGTCGACACCCCGCTCGGCGCGCACCAGGGGCTGACGCCGCAGCAGCAGGCCGACGTCCGCCGGTGGCAGGTGGCGCGGACGCCGCTGGGACGCGTCGGGCGTCCCGAGGAGGTGGCGTGGGCGATCCTGCGCCTCGCCGACCCGGCGGCCGGCTTCGTCACCGGCGTCGTGCTGCCGGTCGACGGTGGTGCCGTGATCGCGTGACGGCACCGCCGGCCGGCCCCGTAGAAGTGCCGACGGCACCTGGCGGCCTGGTAGAACGGTGCCCGGAGGTGCGGACCATGCTGATCGGCGAGCTGGCGGAGGCCACCGGCGCCTCCCCGCGCGCGCTGCGGCACTACGAGCGGCACGGGCTGCTCGACTCCCGGCGCGCCCACAACGGCTACCGGATCTACGACGAGCGGTCGGTGGGCCGGGTGCGCAACATCCGTCACCTGCTGGCCGCCGGCCTGACGCTGGACGACGTGCGGACGTTCCTGCCCTGCCTGGACGGGGACGTGGCCGCCGCCCCGCCCGCGCCGGCCGGCGTCCGGGTCGCCCTGGACCGGCTCGCGGTGCTCGACGCCCGCATCGCGGCGCAGACGGCGGTACGCGACCGGCTGGCGGCGGCCCTGCGCGCGGCGGGCACGGCCGTCCCAGACGCCTGACGACGAGGCGGGCCCGCCACCCCTGCCCCGACCACGCCGTCGCCCACTGTTCGACGGCGACGCGGTCCTGCCGCCCTCCCCCGGCAGGGCCCGGTGCCGGCGCGGGGCGGGGCGGCGACCGTCAGTGGTCGGCGCTGTTCCAGTCCCGGCCCTCGCCGACGGAGACCTCCAGTGGCACCGACAGCGGGTGCGCCCCGCCCATCTCCCGCCGCACCAGCGCCTCCAGGGTCTCCCGTTCGCCCGGGGCGACCTCGAAGACCAGCTCGTCGTGCACCTGGAGCAGCATCCGCGAGCGCAGGCCCGCCTCGCGCAGCGCCGTGTCGACGTGCAGCATGGCGACCTTGATGATGTCGGCCGCCGAACCCTGGATGGGGGCGTTGAGCGCCATCCGCTCCGCCATCTCCCGGCGCTGCCGGTTGTCGCTGACCAGGTCGGGCAGGTAGCGGCGGCGGCCCAGGATGGTGGAGGTGTAGCCGTCGTGCCGGGCGCGGGCGACGACCTCCTGGAGGTAGTCGCGCACGCCCCCGAAACCGGCGAAGTAGTTCTCCATCAGCCCGCGCGCCTCCTCGGCGGTGATCCCGAGCTGCTGGGAGAGGCCGAACGCGCTCAGCCCGTACGCCAGGCCGTAGTTCATCGCCTTGATCTTGCGCCGCTGGTCGGCGGTGACCTCGCCGACCGGCACCTCGAAGACCGACGAGGCGGTGGCGGCGTGGAAGTCGGCACCGGAGTTGAACGCGTCGATGAGCGCCTCGTCCGACGACAGGTGCGCCATGATCCGCATCTCGATCTGGCTGTAGTCGGCGGTGAGCAGGCACTCGTAGCCCTCCCCCACCACGAAGGCGCGCCGGATCCGGCGCCCCTCCTCGGTGCGGATCGGGATGTTCTGCAGGTTGGGCTCGGTGGAGGAGAGCCGCCCCGTGGCCGCCACCGTCTGGTTGAACGTGGTGTGGATGCGACCGTCGTCGGAGACCGACTTGAGCAGCCCGTCGACGGTCGTCTTGAGCTTCGCCACGTCGCGGTGGCGCAGCAGGTGGGCCAGCACCGGGTGCGGGTTCTGCGCGTGCAGCCACTGGAGGGCGTCGGCGTCGGTGGTGTAGCCGGTCTTGATCTTCTTGGTCTTGGGCAGGCCCAGCTCGCCGAAGAGGATCTCCTGCAACTGCTTCGGCGAGCCGAGGTTGAACTCCCGGCCGACCGACTCGTAGGCCCCCTGGGCGGCGGCCTTCACCTCGGCGGCGAAGTGCGACTCCAACTCCGAGAGGTAGTGCGTGTCGGCGGCGATGCCGGTGCGTTCCATGCCGGCGAGCACCCGCATCAGCGGCAGCTCCACCCCGGCCATCAGCCGTGCCGACTGCTCACCGTCGCGGGACAGCTCGGCGTCGATCGCGTCGGCCAGGTCGAGGGTGGCGCGGGCCTGGAGCATGAGGTTCTGCTCCGCCTCGCCGTCGTTGCCGAGCCCCTCCAGGGTGAGCTGGCCGGTCTCCGGGGCGTCGACCCGCAGCTCGCGGTGCAGGTAGCGCAGGGCCAGGCCGGTCAGGTCGTAGGAGCGCTGGTCGGGGCGGGCCAGGTAGGCGGCGATCTGGGTGTCGCGGAGGATGCCCTCCAGGCGCCAGCCGTGCGCGGCGAACGCCAGCACCGCCGGCTTGCTGTCGTGCAGCACCTTGGGCCGCCCGGCGTCGGCCAGCCAGGCCGCCAGGGCCGCCTCGTCGGTCGGCTCCAGGGTGGCGGGATCGCACCAGGCCGCCGCGCCGCCGGCGGTGGCCAGCGCCAGCCCGGTCACCGAGGCGGTGTGCCGGCGGTTGGGGCCCGTGTCGAGCTTGGCCGCCACGCCCACCGGGGTGTCGGCCGGCGCGTGCGTCTCCAGCCACCCGGCGAGCGCCCCGGGCTCGGTGAGCACCTCGCCGGTCAGGTCGAACCCGGACTCGGCCTCCGGCTCCACCGCCTCCAGGTACTGGTAGAGCCGGTCGCGCAGGATGCGGAACTCGAGGGTGTCGAAGACCTGGTGGACAGCCTCGCGGTCCCACCCCTCCCACCGCGCGTCCTCGGGGCGCAGCGGCAGTTCCAGGTCGGAGACGAGACAGTTGATCTCGTAGTTGCGGATCACGTCGGCGAGCCGCTCGCGCAGGCTGTCGCCGGCCTTGCCCTTGATCTCGTCGGCGCGCGCGACGACGCCGTCGACCCCGCCGTAGGTGTTGATCCACTTCGCGGCGGTCTTCGGGCCGACGCCGGGCACGCCGGGCAGGTTGTCGCTGGTCTCGCCGACCAGGGCGGCCAGGTCGCGGTAGCGCTCCGGGGGGACGCCGTACTTCGCCTCGATCGCCGCCGGGTCCATCCGGGCCAGGTCGGAGACGCCCTTGCGCGGGTAGAGCACGGTGACGTTCTCGCCGACGAGCTGGAACGCGTCGCGGTCGCCGCTGCTGATCAGGACCGACATGCCCTGGTCGCGGGCCTGGCAGGCGAGGGTGGCGATGATGTCGTCGGCCTCGAAGCCCTCCTTCTCCACCACCGGGATGCGCAGCGCCGCGAGGACCTCCTTGACCAGGCTCACTTGGCCCTTGAAGTCGGTCGGGGTCTCGCTGCGGCCGGCCTTGTATTCCGCGTATTTCTCGGTGCGGAAGGAGCGGCGGGAGACGTCGAAGGCGACCACGATGTGCGTGGGCTGCTCGTCGCGCAGCACGTTGATCAGCATGGACGTGAAGCCGTAGACGGCGTTGGTCGGCTGCCCCGTCGTGGTGGAGAAGTTCTCCACGGGCAGGGCGAAGAACGCCCGGTATGCCATGGAATGTCCGTCGACGAGAAGCAGGCGCGGCGTCGTAGCTGTCACGGCAGCGACTCTAGCCGCCCGCTCCGACACTCCGGGACACCGGCACGGACGCCGGCGCGGCCCGAGGCGGACACCGGCGCGGACGCCGGCACGGCCCGGGGGTGGGCCGCGCCGGCGTACCGCTCAGAGCACCTTCGCCAGGAACGCCTTCGTCCGGTCGTGGCGGGGGTTGGCGATCACCTCGCGGGGCACGCCGGACTCGACCACGACGCCGCCGTCCATGAAGACCAGCGAGTCGCCGACCTCGCGGGCGAAGCCGATCTCGTGGGTGACCACGATCATCGTCATGCCGTCGCGCGCCAGGTCCTTCATCACGTCGAGCACCTCACCGACCAGCTCCGGGTCGAGCGCGCTGGTGGGCTCGTCGAAGAGCATCAGCTTCGGCTGCATCGCCAACGCCCGGGCGATCGCCACCCGCTGCTGCTGCCCACCGGAGAGCTGGCCCGGGTAGTTGCCGAGCTTGTCGCCCAGCCCCACCCGCTCCAGCAGCGCGGCGGCCCGGTCCCGGGCGGTGGCCTTCTTCTCGCGGCCCACCAGCACCGGCGCCTCGGCGACGTTCTCCAGGGCGGTCATGTGCGGGAAGAGGTTGAACCGCTGGAACACCATGCCGATCGCGCGGCGCTGGGCGGCGACGTCCTTCTCCCGCATCTCGTGCAGCTTGCCGCCGCGCTCGCGGTAGCCGATCAGGTCGCCGTCCACCCAGATCCGGCCGGCGTTGATCTTCTCCAGGTGGTTGATGCAGCGCAGGAACGTCGACTTGCCGGAGCCGGAGGGGCCCAGCAGGCAGCACACCTCGCCGCTGCGGACCTCCAGGTCGATGCCCTTGAGCACCTCGATCGCCCCGAACGACTTGTGCACCTGCTCGGCCCGGACCATCGGCGCGGACTCCACCGCCGCCCCGCCGGCCGCTGCCGGCACCGTCAGCTCGGTCATGCGCCGTCCGCCTTCCCGGTCGTGCCGCCGCTCTCCGCCGCGATCCCCCGCAGCTTGGTCTTCGCCCGCCCGCTGCGCCCGACGCCCTTGGAGAAGTGCCGCTCCAGGTAGTACTGCCCGACCATCAGCACGCTGCTCAGCAGCAGGTACCAGATGGTCGCCGCCACCAACATCGGGAAGACCTGGAAGGTCCGGCTGCCCACGGCCCTGATCTGGAAGAACAGCTCCATCGAGACCGGCACGAAGGCCACCAGCGAGGTGTCCTTGAGCATGGCGATGGTCTCGTTGCCGGTCGGCGGGACGATCACCCGCATCGCCTGCGGCAGCACGATGCGGCGCAGGATCTGCCCCCGCCGCAGGCCGAGCGCCTGCGCGGCCTCGGTCTGCCCCTCGTCGACCGACTGGATGCCGGCCCGGACGATCTCCGCCATGTAGGCGGCCTCCGACAGGCCCAGCGCCAACGCGCCGGCGACGAACCCGGTCAGGATGTCCACGGCGGAGAAGCCGAACAGCCGCGCCTCGAAGTCGTCGACCCCGAACAGGGCGCCGATCTGCCGGTCGAACGGTAGGCCGAACTCGATGCGCGCCCAGAGGATGCCCAGGTTGCCGAAGAGGATCGCCAGCACCAGCCGGGGCACCGCCCGGAAGAACCAGGTGTACGCCCAGGCGACGCCGCGCAGGATCGGGTTCTCCGACAACCGCATTACAGCGAGGACGATGCCCAGCCCGACACCGATCAGCATGGCGGTCACCAGCAGCGTGAGGCTGCCGCGCACCCCCGCCATGATCGGCGGGCGGAACATCTCGTCGACCATGAACGACCAGTTGAACGCCTTGTTCGTCACCAGCAGGTGCACGAACATGGCCACCAGCACCCCGATCACGGCGACGGCGACCCACCGCCCGGGATGCCGCACGGGCACGGCGCGGATGGGTTCCGGCCGTGCCCGTTCGGGTGTGTCAGTCTCGACAGACATCGTCAGCTGGTCGGGTTCAGCGCCGGGGTCGTGATGGCGCCGCCCTCGACGCCCCACTTCTTCAGCGCGCCCTGGTACGTGCCGTCGGCGATGACCGCCGTGACGGCCTCCTTCAGCACCTCGGCGAACGCGGCCTGGTCCTTCTTCACCGCGTAGCCGTACGGGGCCGACTCGTAGATGTCGCCGAGCAGCTCCAGCTGGCCGCTGCTCTGCTTCACCGCGTACGCCCCGACCGGGGAGTCGGCCAGCATGGCGTCGTTCTTGCCGCTGACCACGGCGGCCGTGGCGTCGCTCTGCGCCTGGTACTGGTCGATGGTGATGGCCGGCTTGCCGGCGTCGGTGCACTTCTTCGACCGGGCGGTGATGTCGTCGAGCTGCACGGTGCCGACCTGCACGGCGATCTTCTTGCCGCAGGCGTTCTCGGTGTCGACCTTGGCCGGGTTGCCGGCCTTGGTCGCCCACTGGGTGCCGGCGGAGAAGTAGCTGACCATGTTGACGGTCTTCATCCGCTCGGCGTTGATGGTGAACGAGGAGACGCCGACCTCGTACTTGCCCGAGTCCACGCCGGGCAGGATCGCGTCGAACGGCGCCGACTCGTACTCGGCCTTCAGGCCGAGCTTCTGCGCGACCGCGTTGAACAGCTCGATGTCGAAGCCGACGACCGTCTTGCCGTCGGCGTCGAGGAACTCCGCCGGGGCGTACGTCGAGTCGGTGCCGACCTTGATCACGCCGTCGGCCTTGATGGCGTCGGGCACCTTCGCGGCCAGCGCCGAGTCGGCGGCCGCGGTGACGCTGGGGCCGGCGCCGGGCTGCTCGGTGCTCTCCTTCTCACCGCAGCCGGCCAGCGAGAGGGCGAGCAGGGCGGCGCCGGTGACGCCGAGGGCGGCCCGGCGGCCACCACTGATGCGGAACATGGGGTACTCCTTGCGATGAGGGGTGACGGCCGGTCAGGCCACGCCGAGGTAGGCCTCTTTGACCGCCGGGTCGTGCAGCAGCTCGGCGCCGGTGCCGCTCTTGACGATCCGGCCGGTCTCCAGCACGTACGCCCGGTGGGCCCGGGCCAACGCCTGCTGGGCGTTCTGCTCGACCAGCAGGACGGTGGTGCCCTGCTGGTTGATCTCGACGATGATGTCGAAGATCTGCTGGATCAGCATCGGTGCCAGACCCATGGAGGGCTCGTCGAGCAGCAGCAGCTTCGGCCGGCTCATCAGTGCCCGCCCGACGGCCAGCATCTGCTGCTCGCCGCCGGAGAGGGTGCCGCCCTGCTGCCTGCGCCGCTCGGCCAGGCGCGGGAAGAGGCCCAGCACCCGGTCGAGGTCCTGGGCGATGCCGGCGCGGTCGCGCCGGGTGTACGCGCCCATGTCGAGGTTCTCCAGCACCGTCATGCCCGGGAAGATCCCGCGGCCCTCGGGGGCCTGGCACAGCCCCCGCCGGACCCGCAGGTCCGCCCGGAGCTTGGTGATGTCCTCACCGTCGAACCGGATGCTGCCGCTGGCGACCGGCCGGATCCCGGAGATCGCCCGCATCGTGGTCGACTTGCCGGCGCCGTTGGCGCCGATCAGGGCGACGATCTCGCCCTCGTCCACCGTCAGGCTGATGCCGTGCAGCGCCTGGATCCGCCCGTAGAGCAGGCTCACATCGTCGATCTCAAGCAGCATCGTCCGGCACCCCCAGGTACGCCGCGATCACCTTCGGGTTCTCCCGCACCTCGGCGGGCAGCCCCTCGGCGATCTTCTTTCCGAACTCCAGCACCACGATCCGGTCGGTGACCCCCATGACCAGGCGCATGTCGTGCTCGATGAGCAGCACGGTCACGCCGGTGTCCCGGATCTGCCGGATGAGCTGGAGCAGTTCCTCCTTCTCCGCCGGGTTGAAGCCGGCGGCCGGCTCGTCCAGGCAGAGCAGCACCGGGTCGGTGGCCAGCGCGCGGGCGATCTCCAGCCGCCGCTGCTCGCCGTAGGAGAGGTTGCGGGCGAACTCGTGCATCCGCTTGCGGATGCCGACGAACTCCAGCAGGCGCTCGGCCTTCTCCCGGCTCTCGCGCTCCTCCTTCCAGTACCGCGGCAGGCGGAACAGCGCGGAGATGACGCTCGTCTTGTTGTGCGCGTCCGCGCCCACCAGGACGTTCTCCAGCGCCGTCATCTCCGGGAAGAGGCGGATGTTCTGGAACGTCCGCGCCATGCCCATCTTGGTGATCTGGTGCCGCTTCTTGCCGCTGACCTTCTGGCCGCGGAACCGGATCTGCCCCTCGGTCGGCTGGTAGATGCCGGTCATGGCGTTGAAGCAGGTGGTCTTGCCGGCGCCGTTCGGGCCGATCAGACCGAGGATCTCGCCCTTGTAGAGGGTGAAGTCCACCTCGTTCAGGGCGACCACGCCGCCGAAGCGCAGCGTGACCTTGTCGACCTCCAGCAGCGGCTCCCGGGTGGGCACCGCCTCCACGGCCGGCGCGCCGGCCTGCGCCGGAACGACCGGCGTCTGCTCGGTGTCACTCACCGACGGTCACCTCCTTGCGACGATCCTTGAACTCCGCCGCACGTCGTCGGTTGGGGATCAGACCCTCCGGCCGGAAGATCATCATGACCACCAGCACCAGGCCGAAGAACAGGAACCGGTACTCGTACAGCTCGACGCCCAGCAGCTCGATGCCACGGAACCGCTCGATCATGTACGCCACCAGTCCACCGCCGACGATCGCGCCGACGATGTTGCCCGAGCCGCCGAAGATGACCGCGGCCAGGATGATGATCGAGTTCAGCAGCTCGAAGTTCTGCGAGTTGACGAAGTTCTGCTTGCCCGCGAAGAGCGCACCGGCGAGGCCCGCGATCGCGGCACCCGCGGCGAACGCCCACAGCTTGAACTTGAACGTGGGCACGCCCATCAGCTGCGCCGCGTCCTCGTCCTCCCGGATGGAGATCCAGGCGCGCCCGACCCGGCTGTGGGTCAGGTTCCGCACCCCGATGACCACCAGGATGATCAGCGTGAGCACCAGCCAGTAGTACGGCCGGGCGTCGAGCACGCCGAAGACCGGCTTGCCGTCGGCGAACTCGCCCGGCGGGTGCGGGATCTGGTTGAAGCCCCGCTGCCCCCTGAGGAACTCCGAGCTGACCGCGCCGATGCGGATCATCTCGGCGAAGCCGAGCGTCACCAGCGCCAGGTAGTCGCCGCGCAGCCGCAGGGTCGGCGTACCGAGCATCACGCCGGAGACCATGGTCAGGGCGATCGCCACCGGCACCGCCAGCAGCCACGGCCACAGCGTCTTGAGGTTGCTGCTCGGCGAGGTCAGCACCGCCACGGTGTACGCGCCCACGGCGAAGAAGCCGAAGTAGCCGAGGTCGAGCAGGCCGGCGAAGCCGACCACGATGTTCAGACCGACGGCCAGCAGCACGTAGATCGAGACGGTGAACATCACCTGCGTGAAGTTCGCACCGGGGGTCGGGATCGGCCCGAGGTACTGGTAGAACTCCTTGTTCGGCAGCGCGTAGAAGAACACGATCACCGCGGCCAGCAGCGCCCAGCGCACCCAGCGGGGCGCCCCGCGCCACCGTTCCCCGGCCGCCTCGCGGCCGGAGCGCACCTTGTCCAGAACGGTCGTCATGCCCGTGCCCTCCCCAGCGACTCACCCAGCAGACCGGTCGGCCGGAACATCAGCAGCACCACCAGCAGCGCGAACGCGGCGAAGTCCTTCCACTCGCTGCCGAACAGACCGGAGGCGTAGTTCTCGATCAAGCCCAACAGCAGGCCGCCGAGCAGCGCGCCGCGCAGGTTGCCGATGCCGCCGAGCACCGCGGCGGTGAATGCCTTCAGGCCGAGCAGGAAGCCGACGCTGTAGGTGAGGGTCTGGATCCGTACGTCGTAGAGCAGGCCGGCGACGCCGGCCATGCTGCCGCCGGCGATGAAGACGATCAGGATGATCCGGTCCTTGTTCACGCCCATCAGCGCGGCGGTGTTGGCGTCCTGGGCGACCGCCCGGATGCCGCGACCGACCCGGCTGCGGTTGATGAACAGGTCCAGCGCGATCATCATCACCAGCGCGGCGCCGAGGGTGAGCAGCTGCACCCCGTCGATCGGCACGCCGAAGATGTGGAAGAGCGGATCCTGACTGACCAGGATCGGGGCGCCCTCGGGGCGGCGGCGGGTCCAGATGCCGAACGCCTCGGAGATGGCGATGGACGCGCCGATGGCGGTGATCAGGAAGGCCAGCGGCGGCGCGTTGCGCTTACGCAGCGGCCGGTACGCCACCCGCTCGATCACGGTGGCCGTGCCGGCGGAGGCGATCGCCGCGACGATCATCGCCACCAGCAGGTAGAACATGATCGACCCGATGCCGCTGACCTGCGAGTTCTGGTCGAGCCCGAAGCCGTTCCAGGTCCAGATCGCCGCGAACGCGCCGGCGATGAAGACCTCGGAGTGGGCGAAGTTGATGAGTCTCAACACGCCGTAGACCAGCGTGTAGCCGAGCGCGACCAGGGCGTAGATCGCACCCTGCGTCAGGCCGGTCGTCGTGTATGTCCCGAAGTTGGAGAACAGGTCGTCGAAGTTCAATGAAGGGACGCTCCATCAGGGTCTGGAGAGAAAAGTGGGGCGCGGCCGGGAGCACAGCTCCCGGCCGCGCCCGCGATCACCACTCAATCGCCGTTGCAGCGACCGACGTCAGGACTTGGGGATCTCCTGGTCCGGAACGACCTTGCCGTCCTTGACCTTGAAGGCCCAGACCTTGACCTGCGCCGGGTCGAGCTCGCCGCCCTCGACGAACTTGTAGCTCGCCGCGACGCCCTCGCCGCTGTAGCCCTTCACGAACTCCAGCAGGCCCTCACGGGTGGTCTTGCCCGCCTTGATGCCGGCCAGCAGGATGTTCGCCGCGTCGTAGGCCGTGTCGCTGTAGGTGCCCGGGTCGGTGCCGTTGAGCGCCTTGTACTCCTCGATGAAGGTGCCGCGCGCCTCGGCGGCCGGCTGGCACGGGCAGGTGAGGATGGTGCCCTCGGCCGCCGCCGCACCCGCGGAGGTGATGTACGCGGCGTCGTTCACGCCGTCACCGGCGATCAGCGGAGCGGTGACCCCGGCAGCGGTGAGCTGCTTGCGGATCAGGCCGGCCTCCTGGTAGTAGCCGCCGTAGAAGATCGCCTTGACGTTGGCGGCCTTGACCTTGGTGACCACGGCCGAGAACTCGACCTGCTTGCCGTCGCCCTGGACCTTGTCCGAGCCGACGACCGCGGGGCCGAGCAGCTTCTTGACCTCGTCGGCCAGGCCGGCGCCGTACGCGGACTGGTCGTCGATGACGTAGACCTTGTCGGCCTTCAGCACGTTCTTGATGTAGTTGCCGGCCCCCGGGCCCTGGCTCAGGTCGTTGCCGACCGCGCGGAAGAAGGTCTTCCAGTTCTGCTTCGCGAGCGTCGGGTTGGTGGCCGACGGGGTGATGGTCACCAGACCGGCCTCGTTGAAGAGCGGACCGGCGGCCTCCGACTCACCCGAGTAGGCCGGGCCGACGATGCCGAGGATCTTGGTGTCGTCGATGGCCTTCTGGGCCAGCTGCGGGGCCTGGTCCGGGCTGCCCTGCGAGTCCAGGGGAACCAGCTCGACCTTGCAGTCGGCGTTCTCCTTGTTGTACTTGTCGACCGCCAGCTTGACGCCGTTGTTCTCGTTGATGCCGAGCGCCGCCGACGGGCCGGTCAGCGCGCCGAAGAACGCGATCTTGTTGCCGCAGGCGTCGCCACCGGACGCCGCGTCGTCGCTACTGGAGCATGCCGTGCCGCCGGCGACGAGCGCCAGCATGGCGACCCCACCGATAACGCGCGCGAGCTTCTGCCTCAAGGCCCGAACCCTCCTCCGTCCAATGGTCCGAACCACCCGCTGCCGATTGGCCCTTGCGGGGGCGGACGAACCAGACCGTCGTCGCCGGTCTGGGGCCGGACGCTATCCCACCTTTGAGCTGTGACGAAAGCCCCAGGGGAGCGGGTTGACCGAACCGTTACACGGCGTGGCGGGTTCGAAACGATCGCTGTAAGAACCGTCGGCGGCGAAAGCCCTTCGCCTTCGTTTCATCGGTAACGGGTCGAACCTCGTCCACCCCCTACCGATCGATGGTCGGCAAACCGACTGACCAGGCACGGGACGCCTCCCCGTCGTCAGACACCAACACCAGTCGATCACCCTGCGACGCGACCGCCACGGCCGTGTTCCCACCATCCGGCACCGGGGCCGGCATGGCCATCAGTCGCCACGAATCCCCCGCATCGGCGGAAAGCCACAGTCCGTGACCACCGCCGTCCCCCGTCACCGCGACCAGCTCCCGCCCGGCCGGCACCAGGGCGTCGACCGAGGACACCCCCGGACCGGCCGCGCCGAACCCGCCGGCCCGCCGCCACGCGTCGCCCGCCAGCCGCCAGGTCGCGAACCCGTCGCGCACCGGGCCGACGGCCACCACCGCACCGTCGACCGACGCCACCCGCTGCGCCTGGCCCCGCCCGTCCGGCACCGGCAACGCCACCCGCCGCCAAGCCCGCCCGTCGGCCGAGCTCCAGGCCAGGGGCGTCAGCGCCGTCGCGCCGGGCGGCAGCACCGCGCCCACCACCCACCAGCCCGACGGCACGGCCACCGCGTCGTACGCAACCGTCCGGCCCCGCCCGTCAGCGGCGAGTTCCGCGACGCCCTCCCGGATCGCGAACCGCTCGCCGTCCGACGACGTCCAGACCGCCGCCCCGTCGACCCGCGCCCCCGCGATCAGCCACCCGGCCGGGCCCGCCGCGAGCCGCGCCACGCTCACCGCGCGCGGGCCGGCGTACAGCTCGAAGGGCGCCGGCGCCTCCCGGAGCTGCCCGCCCGGCGACTGCGACCAGGTGCCCGTGCGCGGGTTGCCGTGCGCGCCGCCGTTCTTCGCCCCGAGCGCCGCCAGCCGGCCGTCGCGGCACGCGGCCGCGTAGAGCACGTGCTGGCGGCCGTAGTGGCTCGACGGCGACACCGGCAGCGCCGTCCACGACACGCCGTCGGTGCTGCGCCAGGCCGCCGGCCGGGTCTCCCCCGCCGCGTCGGCCAGCCCGCCGACCACGTACCACGTGCCGGCGCAGGCCACGGCGTCGCGCAGCAGCGGCCGACCGGGAACGCCCGGCGGCGTCGGCAGGGTCAGCGGCTGCCACCGCGGACGCAGCGGCTCGTCGGCGGGCTCCGCCGGGGTCCGTCCGCAGCCGGCCGGCAGCAGCGCGAGGACACCGAGCACCGCCACCAGCCGTCGGGTCCACATGGATCAGATGTTATCGATCAACCGGCCCCGCGAGGAGCCCTCGGAGCACTCCCCGGCGTGTCGCGTCGCCCCGGCGGCACCTCAGGACGCGGGCTGGGCGACCTCGCCGCCGGCGGTCTCGGCGAGGATCCGCTCGGCGACCTCCTTCATGGTCATCCGGTGGTCCATCGCCGTGCGCTGGATCCACTTGAAGGCCTGCGGCTCGGTCATCCCGTACGTCGTCATCAGCGCGCCCTTGGCGCGCTCGACCGTCTTGCGGATCTCCAGCCGGTCGGTCAGCCCCGCGACCTCCGCCTCCAGTGCGGCGATCTCCGAGTAGCGCGACAGCGCGATCTCCACCGCCGGCACCAGGTCGCTCTTCTGGAAGGGCTTCACGAGGTACGCCATCGCGCCGGCCGCCCGGGCCCGCTCCACCAGGTCACGCTGGCTGAACGCGGTCAGGATGATCACCGGGGCGATCCGGGCGCCCGCGATCCGCTCGGCGGCGGCCAGCCCGTCCATGATCGGCATCTTGATGTCGAGGATGACCAGATCCGGCTTGAGCTCCTCGGCGAGCCGGACGGCGGTCTCGCCGTCACCGGCCTCCCCGACGACCTCGTAACCCTCCTCGACGAGCATCTCGGCCAGGTCCAGCCGGATCAGCGCCTCGTCCTCGGCGATCAGAACGCGCCTGCGCTCGACGTCCGTCTGCGTCTCGGCCACGAGCCACTCCCACCATCGATCCCGGCACGGCTACCACCCATGCTCCCGTATGAGCCTAGTCGGGTACAGTGGGCCCGACCCCGCGCAGGGGTTGAGCCGGGATGGAGGAATCGGCAGACTCGGATGCCTCAAAAGCATCTGCCCGAGAGGGCGTGCGGGTTCAAGTCCCGCTCCCGGCACTTCTGTCATACGTCTGTTCGACAATTTCCGGGTGCACCCACCCGAGATGCGGGCCCGAGCCCGCGCGCTCCGCGCTCGCGGCAGCAACATCCGGTCGGTCGCCCGGGACCTGTCCCTGCCCTACAGCACCGTCTGGCACTGGTGCGTGGACCGACCCGAGCCGGTCATGGTCGGCACCGCCGCTCGCTGCTTCCGCTGCTTTCCCGATGTCGGTAATCCGACCGACCCGACGGCCTATCCCTACCTGCTGGGCCTCTATCTCGGGGACGGCCACTTGGTCACCACCGACCGCGTTCCCGTCCTGCGCGTCTACTGCGCCGACGCATGGCCTGATCTCATCGACGCCTGCGACGTCGCGATGAAGGCGGTGCTCGCCAACAAGGTCCAGCGAATCCAGAAGCAGGGCTGCGTGGCGGTCCAGAGCACCGGCAAGCACTGGCCGTGCCTGTTCCCGCAGCACGGTCCCGGCAAGAAGCATGAGCGACCGATTGTCCTCACCGACTGGCAGAGGGAGATCGTCGCCGCGCACCCCGGCGACTTTCTGCGCGGCCTGTTCCACTCCGACGGTTGCCGGGTGAGCAACCGGGTGACGGTGCGCGGCAGGAGCTACGTCTACCCGCGCTACATGTTCGTCAACGAGTCGGCCGACATCATGGGGCTCTGCCAGTGGGCACTGGACCTGCTCGGCATCGCCTGGCGGATGAACCGCCGCAACTCCCTCTCGGTGGCCCGCCGGGAGGCCGTCGCCGCCCTCGACCGTCATGTCGGCCCGAAGTCCTGACCCGTCAGACCCGGGAACCCCGACCCGCCACCACCCATGGACCACCGCCCCGCCACGTATCGCGCACCTGACGTGCCGCGCCACCTGCATGCCCTGCCCGCACGCGTGCCGCCGTGTTGGCCGGTCGGGTCACGAGTGGAACCTCATGGGTGTCACACGAACTCTTTGGCAACCATGGTGTTCCACCCGTGCGGCACGTCGTCGTTGCACGGCGGCTCGCGGCAGCGAGGGCGGGGCGACGGCGTCGGTCCGGTCAGCCGAGTTCAGCGAGGGCCGACCGACGGCGTCGGTGCGGGTCAGCCGAGTTCGGCGAGGGCCTGGGCCAGGTCGGCGCGCAGGTCCTCGGCGTCCTCCAGGCCGACGGAGACGCGCAACAGGCCCCCGCACGGCTTGGCCTCCCCCTCGACGGGGCGGTGGGTCAGCGAGGCCGGGTGCTGGATGAGGGTGTCGACGCCGCCCAGCGAGACCGCGTGGGTGATCAGCCGGCAGGCGTTCGCGACGGCGGCCGCGGCGGGCGCGCCGCCGCGTACCTCGAAGGCGAGGAGGCTGCCGGGGCCGCTCATCTGCCGTCCGACGAGCCCGGCGGGGTCGTGCAGCGACGGGTGGTGCACCTGCGCGACGGCGGGGTGGGCGGCGAGCCAGGCGGCGAGCTTCTCGGCGCCGGCCTGCTGGGCACGCACCCGCACCGGCAGGGTCTGCAGGCCGCGGTGCAGCAGGTACGCGCCGAGGGGGTGCAGGATCGCGCCGGTGAGCGCGCGGACCTGGCGCAACCGGGCGGCCCAGTCGGCGTCGCAGGCGACCACGCCGGCGAGGACGTCGCCGTGCCCGCCGATGCTCTTGGTGGCGCTGTGCAGCACGAGCGTGGCGCCGTGCCGGGTGGGCTGCTGGAGCACGGGGGTGGCCACGGTGTTGTCGACGAGCAGCGGCACGTCGCCGGCGGCGCGGGCGAGGGCGGCGATATCGACCAGGTCGAGGGTGGGGTTGGCCGGGGTCTCGGCGATCACCAGGGCGGTGTCGGGGCGGACGGCGGCGGCGACCTCGTCGGGGCGGGCCCAGGTGACGGTGGTGCCGAGCAGGCCGGTGGCGAGCACGTGGTCGGTGCCGCCGTAGAGGGGGCGGACGGCGACGAGGTGCCGCCTGCCGTCCCGGGTGGCGGCGAGCAGGGTGGCGGTGAGGGCGGCCATGCCGCTGGCGAAGGCGACGGCGTCGGTGGTGTCTTCGAGGTCGGCGAGGGCGGTCTCGAAGCGGGCCACCGTGGGGTTCCACAGGCGCTGGTAGACGGCGCTGCCGCCAGCGGGGAGGGTGCCTCCGGTCGCGAGGGCCTCGTACGCGTCGCCGCCGGCGTCGACGGACGGCAGCGGGTTGGTGGTGGAGAAGTCGATCGGCGGCACGTGGACGCCGAGGGCGGCGAGGTCGTCGCGGCCGGCGTGCACGGCTCTGGTGTCCACGGTCGTCATGCTGGAAGGATCGAACATAGCGCCAACGGGCGGCAATAGTTCCGAACATGATTCGGTAATTGCCCTTGGAAGTGCGGGCTGGTTCGGTGGAAGATGCCTCCATGCCCCTTGCTACGAATGATGTGCGGCGGTTCGCCGACCTGGACGACACCGACCGCGCGATCCTGTCGGAGCTGGCCGCCGACGGCCGCCTGCCGAACAACGCCCTCGCCGAGCGGGTCGGGGTGGCCCCCTCCACGTGCCTGACCCGCACCCGCGCCCTGCGCGAGCGCGGGGCGATCCGCGGGTTCCACGCGGAGGTGGACCCGGCGGCGGTGGGGCTGCCGTTGCAGGCGCTGGTGTCGGTGCGGCTGACCGCGCACGAGCGGGCGGCGGTGGACGCGTTCCGGGCCCGGTCGGTGCGGCTGCCGGGGGTGGTGGCCGTGTTCCACGTGGCGGGCGCGGAGGACTACGTGCTGCACGTGCGGGCGGCCTCGGCGGACGCCCTGCGGGACTTCGTGCTGGACCACCTGGCCGTGGACCCGGCGGTGCAGCACACCCAGACGAGCCTGATCTTCGAGCAGGCCCGCGGCATGGGCTGAGCGCGCCACGGGCCCGTGACAGGCGCGTGAGCCGGATCGCCCCGGGGAACAAACCCGAGGTGGGACGGGTTGGCCACCCTTGTGATCAACGTACCGCTGTCTGTTCTCGATCTTGCCCCGGTCGCGGCCGGCGCCACCGCCGGCGCGGCGCTGCGGCACACCACCGAGCTGGCCCGGCGCACGGAGGAACTCGGGTACCGCCGGTTCTGGGTGGCCGAGCACCACAACATGCCGGCGATCGCGAGCTCCGCGCCGGCGGTGCTGCTCGCGCACCTGGCGGCGCACACGTCGACGATCCGGCTGGGCTCGGGCGGGGTGATGCTGCCCAACCACGCGCCGCTGGTGGTGGCCGAGCAGTTCGGCACCCTCGAAGCGCTGCACCCGGGCCGGATCGACCTGGGCATCGGCCGCGCCCCCGGCACCGACCAGGTGACCGCGCTGGCGCTGCGCCGGACGATGGAAGGGCTGTCGGCAGAGGGCTTCCCCCGGGAGCTGGCGGACCTGATGAACTACTTCAGCGGCGAGCGGCCGGGGCCGATCACCGCCACCCCGGGCCTCGGCGAGCAGCCGGCCGTCTGGCTGCTCGGCTCCAGCGGGTTCAGCGCCCAGCTGGCCGGGCTGCTGGGCCTGCCGTTCTCCTTCGCGCACCACTTCAGCGCGCAGAACACGGTGCCCGCGCTGGCGCTGTACCGGCAGCACTTCCGGCCATCCAAGTGGCTGGACGCGCCGTACGCGATGGTGGCCGTGAACGCGGTCTGCGCGGACACCGACGAGCGGGCGGAGTGGCTGGCGGGGCCGGCGGCGCTGTCGTTCCTGCGGCTGCGCTCGGGGCGGCCCGAGCCCCTGTCGACGCCCGACGAGGCGGCGGCGTACCCGTACACGGAGGCCGAGCGCGAGTTCGTGCGGCAGCGCCGCGACGGGCAGGCGACGGGCTCCCCGGAGACGGTACGGCGGCAGCTCGGCGAGTTGCTGGCGCGCACCGGCGCGGACGAGCTGATGCTGACCACGCTGGTGTACGACGTGGCCGACCGGGTGCGCTCGTACGAGCTGATCGCCGAGCACGTGGCCGGTGGCCTGCGCCGCGAGGGCTGAAACACGATCTTCACGTCGGCGTCACCGGGGCGACGCGTGGCCCGCCTAGTTTTGTCCTCGGTGGTGGTACGGCATTCCCGGTCGGGACGGGTCGGGGATGCCGCGGTGTGGGGCACCGGGCCGGAGCTGTGCGGATTCCGCGGCTGCGGCCCGGTGCCTTTTCCGTCCCGCGACCGGCCGACCGCGTGCCCCGAAGGCACTGCCGCCGGCCGGTCGTCGGTTCACCGCAGGTAGACGTTGGGCGTGGGCGGGGCGGCCATGCCGTCGCCGAGGAAGAAGCCCGGGTGCGGGGGCTGGTTGTAGGCGGTGTTCTGCCAGGCGACCGCCACCCGGTACTGCGGGTCGTGCATGAGCGTGTGGATCCGGGTCGCGGTGGGCGTGGGCGTGCTGTAGATCCGCAGGGCACGGCTGTCGCTGGTGCGCCAGACGACCTCCTCCCGCCAGTCGCCGAACAGGTCGGCGGAGAGCGCCGGGGTGGACTTGGTGCCGTTGTTCGCCGCCACGCCGCTGGCGGTGAGCAGGCGGGTGTCGCCACCGGTGCCGTACTTGTCGATGCGGGTGCCGTCGAGCAGTTCCCGGACGGGGTCGCCGTCCCACCAGGCGAGGAAGTTGGCCGAGGACGGCCGGCGCCCGACGACGGCCCCGGCCGCGCTGTAGAGGTCGCCCATGTGGGTGCCGGCGCCCCAGACCTCGGCGCCGGGGCTGCCGGCGTGGATGTCGGCGGCGACGCCCCGGCCGGGGCCCTCGACTCCCCCGTTGTTCGGCCGCTGCCAGACGACCTGACCGGTGCGGGCGTCGTGCAGGTCGGCCGCCGGCTGGTTGCCGGACTCGTGGATGGTGAAGACCTCCAGGCCGGCGCGGCCGGGCAGGAGGTCGCCGACGTGCAGGGCGTCGCCGTGGCCGTAGCCGGTGGCGTACATCAGGCGGCCGTCGTCGTTGATGGTGGCCGACCCGTACACGATCTCCTGGCGCCCGTCGGCGTCGACGTCGGCGACGGAGAGGTTGTGGTTGCCCTGGCCGTGGGCGGCGCCGTTGCCCGAGGCGTTGGAGTCGAAGGTCCACCGCTTGCGCAGGGTGCCGTCGCGGAAGTCCCAGGCCGCCACGACCGCCCGCGTGTAGTAGCCGCGGGCCATCACCAGGGAGGGGCGCTGCCCGTCGAGGTAGGCGGTGGCGGCGAGGAAGCGGTCGACCCGGTTGCCGTAGTTGTCGCCCCAGGAGGAGACGGTGCCCCGCGGCGGGTCGTAGTTGACGGTGGAGAGGACCGCGCCGGTGCGGCCGTCGAACATGGTCAGGTACTCGGGGCCGGCGAGGACGTACCCGCTGGAGTTGCGGTGGTCGGCGGTGGCGGAGCCGATCACCTGGCCGGTGCCGGAGCGGGTGCCGTCGGCGGTCTTCATGGCCACCTCGGCGCGGCCGTCGCCGTCGTAGTCGTACACCTGGAACTGGGTGTAGTGGGCCCCGGCCCGGATGTTACGGCCCAGGTCGACGCGCCACAGCCGGGCGCCGGCGAGGGTGTACGCGTCGACGTACACGTTGCCGGTGTAGCCGGACTGGGAGTTGTCCTTGGCGTTGGACGGCTCCCACTTGACCACGAACTCGTAGTCTCCGTCGCCGTCGAGGTCGCCCACGGAGGCGTCGCTGGCGGAGTACGTGTAGCTCTCGCCGCTCGGCGTGCTCGCGCCCGCCGGCACCTGCAACGGCACGTCGAGGTAGCCGGCGGGGAACCGGAGCGCGGCTGCGGAGGCGGCCTGTTCGGTGCCGCCGACGACGGCGCGCACGGTGTAGGTCGCGTCGGCCGCCGCGCCGCTGTCGAGGTAGTTGGTCGCCCCGGTGATCGGGCTGCCGTTGACCCTGGTCGCGCCACGGTAGAGGTTGAAGGACACCCCTGAGGTCTCGGTGCCGAGCAGCCGCCAGGAGACCAGGTTGCCGGAGCCGGAGCGGACGCTCACCAGCCCCCGGTCGAGGTCCTCCATCTGCACCGCCCCGGCCGGCGGCGGGGTGGTCGGCGGCGGCGTGGTGGGTGGCGGGGTCGTGGGCGGGGTCGTGGGCGGCGGCGTGCTCGGCGGCGGTGGGGTGGTCGGGCCGCTGGTGGGCACCGCGCCGGTGCAGACCGTGCCGTTGAGGGCGAAGCTGGTCGGCGCCGGGTTGCTGCCGTCCCAGGAGCCGGTGAAGCCGAAGGCGGCACTGGCGCCGGTGGCGATCACGGCGTTGTAGTCGACGTTGCGGGCGCTCACCTGCGCGCCGGACTGGTCGACGACGGCGCTCCACGCCTGGGTGACCCGCTGGCCGGCGGTGTACGACCAGGTGAGGCTCCAGCCGTTCACCGGGTCGCCCAGGTTGGTGACGGTGACATCGGCGCCGAAGCCGCCGGGCCACTGGTTGGTGATCCGGTACTCGACGCGGCAGCCGGCGGCGGCAGCCGAGGCGGTGAGGGTCGGGAGCGTACCGGCGGCGAGTGCGGCCGCGGCGGCCGCGGCGAGCAGCGCGACGCGGCGGTGGGTGACGTGCATGGGGAGTGTCCTCCGGGGAGGTTGGGCGCGCGGCGACCGTCGCCGTCGGCCTGCCCGGGCCGGCGGGAGGAGACGCCGCGCTTGCGGCGGTGGTCCGATGCCGTCGGTGCGGCGTCGGTGTCGACGCCGCCGCTCCGGTGTCGGCACCCCGGCGCCGGCAGTACGGCGTCGGTGCTCCGGCGAGCGGCGTCGGGGGGTGGCTCCGCGCACCTGCGATGCTAGGGCAAGCGCTTTCAGCGGACAATCCGTCCTCCCGCCGCCCTGCTCCAGGTGTCCCCCGTGGCGGGGGGCACCAGGCACTTCCCTTGCCCCCGGCCCGGATTCTTGATCGACTCAGGGCGTGGCTGAGCACATGACCCCGGACGAGTTCCGACGCGCCGGGCACGCCGTGGTGGACTGGATCGCCGACTACTGGGCGACGCTGGAGCGGCGTCCGGTGACCTCGCAGGACCCGCCCGGGACGGTGGCCGCCCGGCTGCCCGCCGGCCCGCCCGAGCACGGCGAGCCGGTGGAGGCCGTCCTGGCCGACCTGGACACCCTGATCACGCCGGGGCTGACGCACTGGCAGCACCCGGGTTTCTTCGGCTATTTCCCGGCCAACACGTCGGGGCCCAGCGTGCTCGGCGACCTGGTCAGCGCCGGGCTGGGCGTGCAGGGGATGCTCTGGGCGACCGGGCCGGCGTGCACCGAACTGGAGACGGTGCTGCTGGACTGGCTCGCCGACCTGCTGGACCTGCCGAAGCGGTTCCGCTCCGGCTCCGGGGGCGGCGGGGTGATCCAGGACTCGGCGTCCTCGGCGACGCTGGTGGCGACCCTGGTCGCGCTGCACCGTGCCGGCGGCGGCCGGTGGCGCGAGGTCGGCGTCGACCGCCGCTACCGCGCCTACGCCTCCACCCAGGGCCACTCGTCCATCGAGAAGGCCGCGCGGATCGCCGGGCTGGGCGCAGACGGCGTACGGCCGGTCGAGGTCGACCCCGAGACGCAGGCGATGTCCCCGGCGGCGCTGCGCGCGGCGATCGAGGCGGACCTGGCCGCCGGCGTGGTCCCGGCGATCGTGGTCGCGACCGTCGGCACCACCTCCACGACCGCGATCGACCCGCTGCCGGAGATCGGCGCGATCTGCGCCGAGTACGGCGTCTTCCTGCACGTCGACGCCGCGTACGCGGGGGCGGCGGCGGTCTGCCCGGAGCTGCGGTTCGGGCACGCCGGCCTGGAGTATGCCGACTCGTACTGCTTCGACCCGCACAAGTGGCTGCTCACCGGCTTCGACTGCGACGCGTTCTGGGTGGCCGACACGGCGGAGCTGATCGAGGCGCTGAGCGTGCTGCCGGAGTACCTGCGCAACGCCGCCACCGAGTCCGGCGCGGTGATCGACTACCGGGACTGGCAGGTGCCGCTGGGCCGCCGGTTCCGGGCGCTGAAGCTCTGGTTCGTGCTGCGCTGGTACGGCGCCGAGGGGCTGCGGGCGCACATCCGCTCCGGCGTGGCGCTCGCCGCCCGGTTCGCCGACCGGGTCCGCGCCGACGACCGGTTCGCGCTGGTGGGGGCGCACCCGTACTCGCTGGTGTGCTTCCGGCTGGCGGCGGACGACGAGGTCAACGCGGAGCTGCTGGCCCGGGTCAACGCCACGGGTCGGGTGCACCTGACGCACACCCGGGTGAACGGCCGCTACACGCTGCGCCTGGCCGTCGGCTCCCCGCAGACCACCGAGGTCCACGTCGACGAGGCGTGGACCCTCCTCACCGACGCCGCGACCGCCCTCCTCCCCCGCTGACCGCCCGCTGCCGGGGCGGATCCGGGTGCCGGGGTGGCTAGAGATCTTGGTAGGAATCGGCCCCTGGAAGGGCACGTTTCTACCAAGATCTAGACGATGCGATGCGGGGCAGGGCGGGCGGCGCCGGGCGAGGGTCAGCGGTTGTTGAGCGAGGGGACCGCCGCCGGGGTCGGGAGACGGTCCTCGGCCGGGGCAGCCGTCGGGGAGACGCTCGCCGGAGAGACAGCCGCCGGGGAGACGGTCGTCGGGCTCGGGGCGTCGGCCGCGAGGGCGGTGGCGGCGACGGCGCCTTGGCGGCGGGTGCGCAGCAGTGCCCGCACGGCCAGTGCCAGGGCGGCGGCCCAGGCGACGGCCAGCAGCGCGTAGACGACCGGCCGGGCCGGGCCGCTGAGGTCGGCCGAGCGCATCAGCGTACGGGCGTTGGTCAGCACGATGACACCGCCGATCGCCGCGCCGAGCAGTTGGGCGGGGACGATGCGCACCAGCCAGGCCGCGATCGGGGCGGCGATCAGGCCGCCGACGAGCAGCGCGGCCACCATGGGCAGCAGGAAGCCCTCGGAGCCGAGGCCGATCAGGAAGCCGAGGCTGGCGGCGCCGGCGACCACGAACTCGGACGTGTCCACCGAGCCGATCACCTTGCGCGGCTCCATTCGCCCGCTCACCAGCAGGGCCGGCGTGGCGACCGGGCCCCACCCGCCGCCGCCGGTGGCGTCGACGAAGCCGGCGACCAGACCGAGCGGGCCGAGGAAGCGGCTGCGCAGCCGGCCGCCGCGCCGATCGGTGCGCAGCGGCCGGGAGAAGCGCACCAGCAGGTACGCGCCGAGGGTGAACAGGATGCCGGCCATCCACGGGGCGGCCGACTCGGTGGAGATCGAGCTGAGGAAGGTGGCGCCGGCGAACGCGCCCACGGCTCCGGGCAGGGCGATCCGGCCGACCACCCGCCAGTCGACGTTGCCGAACCGCCAGTGCGACACCCCGGCGGCGAGCGTGGTGCCGATCTCGGCCAGGTGCACGGACGCCGACGCGGCGGCCGGCGCCACCCCGACGAGCAGCAGCAACGTGGAGGAGGTCAGCCCGTACGCCATGCCGAGCGCGCCGTCGACGAGTTGCGCGGCGAGCCCGACCAGCGCGAGGACCAGCAGCTTGCGCACGAGCGCCCCCTGACTTTTCGGCATCTCCTATCGACTTGGTCGACAATGCGGCACGGGCCGTGCCCCGGTCAAGCCTCCAACCGGTCAGTGAGACGACAGACGCGGCCCGGCCGGGGCGACGACGAGCGCGATCCGGAGGCGGTGCGGGTCAGGTCCAGGCGCGGGGGTCGGCGGCCAGCTCGACGACCCGACCCGGCAGGGTGCCGCCGGCAACGTCGGCGACGGTGACCAGTTCCAGGATCTCGCGCTCGCTGGCCCGCAGGGCGATCCAGACCTCCTGGAGGGCCCGCGCCGCCCCGTGGTAGCCGAGTTCCTCGGGCCGCTGCCCGCGTACGTGCGCGAGCGGGCCGTCGATCACCCGGATCACCTCGGCCAGCGAGATCTCCCCGGCCGGTCGGGCCAGCCAGTAGCCGCCCTCCGGGCCACGCTGGGCCTGCACGATGCCGCCCCGGCGCAGTTGCAGCAGGATGCTCTCCAGGAACTTCGGCGGGATCTCCTGGGCGCGGGCGATCTGGTCGGCGGTCACGGGCCGGCTCCGCCCGGGCCCGGCGTCGGCGGTCACCGAGGCGAGCTCGGCGACCGCGCGGAGGGCGTAGTCGACCCGGGCGGAGAGGCGCATGTGGCAAGGTTAGTCGCCTGACCGACCCGCCCGGACGATCACCCCTCGACCGATCGGCCGGTGGCGATGCGCGGGCGGCGTCGGAGACGACGCTGGTGGCGAGCCCGACGGGCCGGGCCGCGCCACGGCGGTCGGGACGGTCAGTCGCCGACGCGGCGCAGCAGCCCCTCCTGCACGGCGCTGGCGATGTGGTGCCCGTCGGTGGTGAACATGCGGCCGGTGGCGAGCCCCCGGGCGCCGGAGGCCGACGGGCTCCAGCAGTCGTAGAGGAACCACTCGTCGGCGCGGAACGGCCGGTGGAACCAGAGCGCGTGGTCGAGGCTTGCCCCGACCACGCCGCCCGGGCCCCAGACCTCGCCGTGCACCGAGAGCACCGAGTCCAGCAGCGTCAGGTCGGAGGCGTACGTCAGCGCGCAGGCGTGCAGCAGCGGATCCTCGGGCAGCTTGCCGTCGATGCGCATCCAGACCCGCTGGTGCGGGTCGGCGGGGCGGTCGCCGGGGCGTACCCAGCCGGGCTCGCCGACGTAGCGGACGTCGATCGGGCGCGGGATCTGCGCCCAGATGCCGAGCCGCTCCGGGTAGCGGGCGAGCCGGTCGGCCATCGTCGGGACCTCGTCCGGCCCCGGCACGTCGGGCGGGGTGGGGGCCTGGTGGTCCAGGCCCTCCTCCGTCCGCTGGAACGACGCCGACATGAAGAAGATCGGCTTGTCGTGCTGGAGCGCCACCGAGCGGCGCACCGAGAAGGAGCGGCCGTCGCGGACGTTCTCCACCTCGTACACGATCGGCTCGGCCGGGTCGCCGGGCCGCACGAAGTAGCCGTGCAGGGAGTGCACGAAGCGGGCCGGGTCGACGGTGCGTCCGGCGGCGACCAGCGCCTGGCCGGCGACCTGGCCGCCGTACACCCGTTGGGGACCGACCGGGGGGCTCATCCCCCGGAAGGTCATCCCGCCGGTGTGCTCCAGGTCGAGCACCTCCAGGAGCTGGTCGACCGCGGCCTGCCCGACCGCGACGTCCGCGTCGCTCACTGCAAGGCCCGCGCCGACGCCGCGTCGACCAGCGATCCGAGCTGGTGTACGCGCAGCGTGTTGGTCGAGCCGGGGGTGCCGGGCGGGCTGCCGGCGACGATCACCACGTAGTCGCCGGGGTTGGCCCGGTCGAGGCCGAGCAGCGCCTGGTCGACCTGGCGGAACATGTCGTCGGTGTGCTCGACGAACGGCATCAGGAACGTCTCCACGCCCCAGGAGAGGGCGAGCTGGTTGCGCACCTCGGGCACCGGGGTGAACGCGAGCAGCGGCAGGTCGCAGTGCAGCCGGGACAGCCGCCGCACGGTGTCACCGGTCTGCGAGAAGGCGACCAGGGCCTTCGCGCCGATGGCCCGGGAGATCGAGGAGGCGGCGACGGTCAGCGCGCCACCGTGCGTACGGGGGTCGTGCTGAAGGCGCGGCACGCCGATCGAGCCGGACTCGGTGGTGGTGACGATCTTCGCCATGGTGCTGACGGTGAGCACCGGGTACTTGCCGACGCTGGTCTCGCCGGAGAGCATCACCGCGTCCGCGCCGTCGAGCACGGCGTTGGCGACGTCGGAGGCCTCGGCGCGGGTCGGCCGGGAGTTCTCGATCATGGAGTCGAGCATCTGGGTGGCCACGATGACCGGCTTGGCGTTCTCCCGGCAGAGCTGCACGGCACGCTTCTGCACCAGCGGCACCTGGTCGAGCGGCAGCTCCACGCCGAGGTCGCCGCGGGCGACCATGACGCCGTCGAAGGCCAGCACGATCTGCTCCAGGCAGTCGACCGCCTCGGGCTTCTCCACCTTGGCCAGCACCGGCCGGTGCACGCCCTCCTCGGCCATGATGCCGTGCACCAGCTTGATGTCGTCCGCCGAGCGGACGAAGGAGAGCGCGATCAGGTCGACGCCCAGGCCGAGGGCGAAACGCAGGTCCTCGGCGTCCTTGTCGGACATCGCCGGCACGCTGACCGCCACGTTCGGCAGCGAGACGCCCTTGTTGTTGGAGACCGGGCCGCCCTCGGTGACCAGGCAGCGGATGTCGTTGCCGGTGACGTCGGTGACCTCGACGGCGACCCGGCCGTCGTCGATCAGCAGCCGGTCGCCGGGCTTGACCTCCTGCGGAAGCTTGCGGTAGGTGCAGGAGACCCGCTCCTTGGTGCCGAGGACGTCGTCACCGGTGATGACGACCGAGTCGCCGGTGCGCCACTCGTGCGGGCCGTCGGCGAACCGGCCGAGCCGGATCTTCGGGCCCTGGAGGTCGGCGAGCACAGCCACCGGCCGGCCGGCCGCTTCCGCGGCCTCGCGGACCAGCCGGTACACCGCCTCGTGATCCTCGTGGCTCCCGTGGCTGAAGTTGAGTCTCGCCACGTTCATGCCGGCCTCGACGAGGCCCCGGATGCGCTCCGGCGACGAGGTGGCAGGACCAAGAGTGCAGACGATCTTCGCGCGGCGTGTCACGCCCATCAGGCTAGTCTCTCCTCCGGGTCTGGCTGTGGGCCGACCCCTTGCGGACTGCGGAACATTGTCCAACGACGCGCGTCACGCGCGCAGCCGGCGGGCGGAACCCACGCCGGAACGTTGAGGCGGCGGGCATCGGCGACCGCGCGCGGGGAATCGTACGCCCCCGGCGCGAACGGACAGCCGGGTGCTCCCCGCCGGTCCACCCGGCGCGCCGGCCGGCGCGCGGGCCGACGCCGGGGCGGGGATGGCGCGGGGCAGCCCAGACCCGCTGCGGACACGGCCGGCGTCGTCCCCCGGGCCGGACGGCGACCGCCTTCGCGCGCGGCGCCCGTACCCTGCCGGCGGGCGGCTCAGCTCTGCGTCTTGACCAGCGGGAACTCCAGCGAGCCCTCCGGGCAGAGGAAGGTCAGCACGTCCACCCGGTAGAGCCCCGCCTGGACGGCCGGGTCGGCCTCCATCACGCTGCGTACGTCGTCCACCGAGCCGGTGCGGGCCAGGCCGAAGCCGATCGGCGGGTCCGGTTCGCGGGCCGGGCCGTCCACCGAGCCGGCGACCAGGATGATCCCCCGCCGTTGCAGGGCCTGCATGTGCGCGAGGTGCTCGGCCTGCAACCGCTGCACCGTCTCCGCCGGCAGCGCCCGCCCGGCCGCGCCGGGATACAGCACGATGCACTCGTACGTGTCGAGCGCGAAGTCGACCTGCGGCACTCCCGTCATGGCGTTCCCTCCCGCGTCGCGCCGCACGCGGCGACCCGTGGTCGACGCCGAGCCGGCACGGCCCAGCGTCGCACGGGCGGCCGGCCGGCACGGGTGCTCCGGTCAACTTCGTCCGCGTCCCGGCCCGGTTGCGGCCCGGGCGCGCCGTTTTCCCGGCGGTGCCGCGGAGGCGCCCGGGTCGCGAGGGCCGGACGGTGTCCCACCCCCGCCCTACGCTGCCGGCGTGGGCACGAGCTACCAGACGATCCTGGCCGTGGGCGGCCTGGCGGAGATCCGCAGGGTGCTGACCGACGTCGGCACCGAGGCGTACGTGACGGAGGTCGGCGAGGGCCGGTGGGCGGTCGTCCCCCGCGAGGAGGAGGAGAGCGGCTACGCCGAGGTCGACGACCTGGCGCAGCTGATCACCCTGCTCACGCGCGAGCCGGCCGTCACCTTCGACGTCTTCGATTCCAGCGTCATGTCGGCCACCCTGCACGCGGGCGGCCGGGAGGTGCACCGCTACCTCTCCGACCGGGGCTGGGTGACGGAGTACTGGGACGACGACGACAACGAGGTGCTCGCCGGCTTCGACGGCACGATCTACCCGGTCGACGCCCCGCCGCCGCCCGGCCCGAGCGGCGACGACCCCGGCGTCTTCGCCCCGCTGGGCGTCGGCGCGGTCGACACCGTGGGCCTCGGCGCGGCGCTGCGCGGGCAGGTCCCGCTCGACGGCGAGCCCCGCCTGTTCGCCGAGTGCCAGCACCGGGCCGTCCTCGAAGCCCTGCGGCTCGACCCGTGCCCGCTGACCCGGCCCTTCCGGCACACCCACCTCGACCACGTGCCGGCCCCGGTGCACGTGCGGCCGGACGGCGGGTGATCCCGGTCTCGATCCGCCCCGGTGGTGGTGTGGGCGACGATCGTCGGGAAAGCCTCTCGGTGGTGGGATCGACCGCCGGAGACGGACGACAGGATGGGAATCCACGCATGACGAATGACGCCGGCAAGCACCCCGCGAAGGCCTCGGGGACGTATCGGATCGGGGGCGATCTCCAGGTCGACCGGCTCGGCTACGGGGCGATGCAGCTCACCGGCCCCGGCGTGTGGGGCGACCCGAAGGACCCGGCCGAGGCCGTGCGGGTGCTGCGCCGGGCGTACGAGCTGGGGGTGACGTTCATCGACACGGCCGACTCCTACGGCCCCTTCGTCAGCGAGCTGCTGATCCGGGAGGCCCTGCACCCGTACGCCGACGACCTGGTCATCGCGACCAAGGCCGGCCTGACCCGCTCCGGCCCGGGCGACTGGCGGCCGGTGGGGCGACCGGAGTACCTGCGCCAGCAGTGCGAGCTGAGCCTGCGGCACCTCGGCCTGGAGGCCATCGGGCTCTACCAGCTGCACCGGATCGACCCGCAGGTGCCGCTCGCCGACCAGCTCGGGGAGCTGGCGCTGCTCAAGCAGGAGGGCAAGATCCGGCACATCGGCCTGTCCGAGGTGACCGTCGAACAGATCGAGGCGGCCCGCGCCGTCACCCCGATCGTCTCGGTGCAGAACCTCTACAACCTGGCGGACCGCAGCGCGGAGGCCGTCCTGGAGCACTGCGAGCGCAACGACCTCGCGTTCATCCCCTGGTTCCCGATCGCCACCGGCAACCTGGCCCGGCCGGGCGGTCCGCTGGACGCGATCAGCACCGGGCACGGCGCGACGCCCGCCCAGCTCGCGCTCGCCTGGCTGCTGCGCCGGTCGCCGGTGATGCTGCCGATCCCGGGCACGTCGTCGGTGGCGCACCTGGAGGAGAACGTGGCCGCCGCCGAGGTGCGGCTGACCGACGACGAGTACGCGGCCCTCGCCAAGGCCGCCTGACGACGCGGCAGTGGGGCGGGCGGCGCACGGCCGCCCGGCCCACGCGAGCGCTACAGGGCGAAGCAGTTGGGGCGGATCGGCTCGTCGCGCAGGGCCTGCCGGATCACCGTGTAGGTGGTGCCGTCGAGCACCAGGCCGAGGTGCCCGACGACCCGCAGGGGGCACGCCGACTGGATCAGCACGTTGGTCGCTCCGTCGGCCAGTGTGGCGTTGTCGACGGGGCGCACCAGCTCGTCCTGGAGGGTGCGCACCGCCGTCCAGCGGACCGTGCCGGGGGTGTCGTCGCCGTCGTTGAGGCCGGCGAGGAACGACGAGCCGATCGACATCTGCTGGCAGGCGACGATGCCGGCGCAGCTGCCCAGGCCGAGGAACTTCACGATGTTGGCCACGTACGTGCCGTACTGCGGGGTGCCGAGGCTGACGTAGCGGCCGACGCTGCTGGTCCCGCCCAGGCTCTTGATGAAGTACCGGGACACCAGGCCGCCCTCGGAGTGGGCGACGATGTCGACCTTGGCCGCGCCGGTCGACGCGCGGATCTGCCCGACGAAGCTGCTGAACGCGCGGGCCGAGGTGGGGATGTCGCCGAGCCCGAGGTTGGGCAGCTGGTAGACCCAGACCCGGTACCCGTCGACGCGCAGCCGGGAGGCCAGCGGCCCGTAGGCGGAGGCGATGCCGCTGAGGCCACCGACGACGATGACGGGGTTACCTGCCGCGGCGGCGGCGAACTCGGCGGCGGTGTTGGTGACGCTGTCCCCGGCGGCGGAGGCGGAGGCGGCCGGGTCGGCGGCGCTTCGGTCGGTGCTGGCCGCGGGCCGGTCGAGGGCCGCGACAGCGGCCGTGGCAGGGGCGGCGAGCACGGCGGCGATCATGACGGCGAGGGCGGGGACGATCTTTCGGAGCAGCAAAGCTGCACCTCCCATGGAGGAACCCGGTGCAACCGGGCGGGACGGGGGTGGGGGTGGTTCCGATCGATCGTGGACACGATGATGCCCGCCACAATCCGGAAACGTCAATGAAAAGTTACGCGCGGGTAGCATCTGCACCGGACGGGATCCTGAGACCCTGCGCCCGATGTCCGTCCACATACGACGAACGCCGCACGCCGATCCGGGTGCGGTGGCATGCTGTGACCCGTGCGCCCGACACCGCCCCGTGAAGAGCCGCTGCGAGTGATGCCGTGGTGGCTGGTGCTCGTCGGGCTGCTGGTCGCCGCGCTGCTCGGCTGGCTGGTGCTCGACTGGCTGCTCGGCGAGGCCGACCGCGCCGCCCAGCCGGACACCCGCGCGACGCTGCGCATCGACGCCATCCGCACCGGGCTGACCGTGGTCGCCGGCACCGGCGGCGGGCTCGCCCTGCTGCTGGCCGCCCGGCGACAGTGGATCGGCGAACGCGCCCAGCGGCACCAGGAGGCCGTCGCCGCGCAGGACCAGGCGCACCGGGAACGGGTGCAGGCGCACGCGGAGGCGGTCGCCGAGGCCGGGCAGCACCACCAGGAGCGGCAGGCCGAGGCGGCCGAGCACGACGCCGCCGAGCGCCGGCTGACCGAGCTGTACACCAGCGCCGTCGCGCTGCTCGGCAACGACAACGCGGCCGTACGCCTGGGCGGCCTGCACGCCCTGGAGCGGCTCGGGCAGGACAATCCCGCCCAGCGGGAGACGATCGTGGCGGTGCTCTGCGCGTACCTGCGGATGCCGGCGCCCGAGGACGACACGCGCGAGTCGGAGGTGCGCCGCACCGCCCAGCGGGTCCTGACCCGGCACCTGCGCGCGGACGACGACGCCTACTGGCCCGGGGTCAGGCTGGACCTGACCGGCGCCCGGCTCGACGGGTTCGACGCGACCGGCTGCACCCTGGACGACGCGGACCTCACCGGCGCGGTCTGCGCCGGCACCACCAGCCTGGTCGGCGCGACCGTACGCGGGCGGCTCGCCCTCGGCGCGACCTTCGCGGACCTGGCCTGCGACGACCTGCGCGGCGACGCCGAGATCCTCCTCGACCGCGCCCGGATCACCGGCCGGGTCAGCTTCGACCGCGCCGACCTCGCCGGCGGGCTGTCGTGCCGGCACGCCACCGTCGCCCGGGCCTCCTTCCGGGGCGTCACCTTCCACCGGACGGCGAGCTTCGACGCGGCCCGATTCACCGACAGCGCGACCTTCCGCGAGGCGGTCTTCCTGAGCGGGGTCTCGATGGACCACGCCACCTTCACCGGCTACGCCGGGTTCCGGCAGACCCGCTTCGCGGACCTGGCCCTGTTCCGGTGGACCGAGTTCGGCGACCAGACCTGGTTCGAGCGGACCCGCTTCGAGGGGGCGGCGAACTTCGGTCGGGCCCGCTTCCACGGCCCGGTGACCTTCGACGGGGCGACGTTCGCCCGCCGTCCCCTGGTGGACCAGGCGCGGGCGACGGCCGCCGGCTCGCACGTCTGGCCCGAGGGCACGACCGTCGCCCCGCTCGACGACGACTGGCTGCTGCTCACCGGCCCCTGACCTTCCCCGGCGCGGGGCCCTCGCCATCGCGGCGCGACCTTTAGGCTGTGCCGATGGGGGAAACCATTCAGGACAGTCCGGTGGAGTGGGTGGCCAGCCACGTGCGCCGCTACGTGGAGACCGACGGCGCCGACGGCGGGAAGTTCCACGGCTACGACGCCCTGCTGATCACCACCCGGGGGCGCCGCTCGGGCACGCTGCGGCGCACCGCGCTGATCTACGGCCGCGACGGCGACCGCTACCTGCTGGTGGCGTCGAACGGCGGGGCGGCACGGCACCCTGCCTGGTATCTCAACCTGTGCGCCGACCCGCAGGTGGAGGTGCAGGTCGGGGCCGAGAAGTTCCGGGGCACGGCGCGTACCGCCACCGCCGAGGAGCGGCCCCGGCTGTGGCAGGTGATGACGGAGGTCTTCCCGACGTACGCCCGCTACCAGAAGGAGACCGAGCGGGAGATCCCGGTGGTCGTCGTCGAGACCGCCACGCGGTAGCGGTACTCACCGCCGATCCATTGCTGGGCGGTCCGACTCTGGTCGCCTGATGCGGAAACTGATTGGCCGCGTGCCGGCTAATCCGTCTCGCCGGACCGGATGCTGTCCGCTATCGCAGCTAGGGAGCCGACGCCCGGCAGGTACCAGCGCGTCGTCCCCTGCACCGCCTTTGGTGGCTCCCCTGGTGCCAGCTTGAGCATCTGCATTGTCAGACCTGTCGGGGAGTACTGCTTACCGTCAGCAGCCCACAGCAGCGGACGACGACGATCGTTGACCCAGGTTGCTTGCCCTCGTCGGGGATCCTCTGTAATCCACGGCAGCAGGGTCCGGCGCTCGGGACCGGTTACGGGCCGAAACTCAACAGGAGACCCATCCGCGACTCTCCCTGAATTGACGATGACCGGCACGGCTGCCGCCTTGCGCTCGTTTTCCTTGGGCGTCGGGCTGTACTCCGCCGGCAGTTCGGGCCGCGGCTGGCCACTGCGCGCCGACTCGAGCGCCAGATCAACGAGTTGCCGGCACTTTTGCGGATGCTTGAAGGTCACGAGAGCCGAGTTGTTCGGATACTCGGCATCGAAATGATGGATCAACCATTCTAGGGCCGAATCGGTAAGGGACGGCACGCGTACGAGTACCGACTCCCATTCAGCGCCCTGGTCATCGAACGCCTCGTGGACGAGTTGCTGCATCACCAGGTGCACGATGAGCAAGTCTCCGTGCTCGGCAACCTGAGCAGCCCGGCCTTCCCTCGTCCGATTGCCCTCTGCCAGGTGTGCCAGGGCAGTGCGGAGGACAAGCACCGAACGCCAGACGCGGTACGCGGTCGGTTGGGCTCCGAAAAGCAGACGGTAGCTGCCGTTGGCGCCGAACTCCCACAGAAGCTCCTGGTTCTGCTTCGCCCGCATCGCAAGTTCGGGGTTGCGATTGGCGCACGACAGGGCCGTCGCCGCTTCGACGATGGAACAGCCCGCGTCCGGCGCCGGATCGACGTCACCACGCTTGTACACGTACGTCTTGTGCAAGGACAGTGCGAAGTCGTCACGGAGCCTCGCCTGACGCTCGTCGAGCGCGGCGTAGTCTCTGGCCTTCACCTGGTTCTGCGTGTTCGTGGCTTGGGTGACCTCGATGGCGAAGCCTTCCGGGCAGTCCTCCAGAGAGATGAGGCGCACCCACACCCGGCCCGCGCTGGCGACGTCAGGTGCCTGTTTGACAGCCGCGTGGATCGCGGCGACAGTCTGGGCACCGTTGACGACGCTCGCGCCAGCCAGGACGAAGTCGCCCGGGCCGCCCGCCGCGTTCGCGAACTTGGCGGTGCGACGGACGCTGTCACAGAGCACGGTGATGCCGTTGTTGAAGTACCAGAAGTGGTCTGGCCGCTTGACGAGGGTATCCGTGATGCTGCGGTTGACTGTCGTCAGACCCAACGAGGTGCGGATGTTTTTCGCGAACAGCCGGTCGCCGTGCTCCTCGTACCAAGAGGCGACGTCGCCCGCGTGCATCGTGCCGTAGTAGGCCTTGAACGGCTCTGGGACCGACGCACAGCCGTCCAGCCGGGCAGCAAGGCCGATCTTGGGCTCGCCGACGCCGGACCGCACCAACTCGTGGAAGTCGGGCAGGCCCATCACCCTCACGTCGGTCATCGGCTCCGTCTCTTTGCACGCCTGCTTGAAGACGAAGTTCACGGCATCAGCCAGTACCGGTCGCCCGAGCAGCGCTACGACGAGCGTTATCTTGACCTCACCCTCGCCGAACGCTCGATCGACGCGGTCGGCCAAGCCCTGAAACCGCTTGTTGAAGCGGGCGTACTCCTCCCGCAACAGCAGATCGAACCCCTGCTTGAACTTGAGCGCGCTCGCCTGATCCAGCGAAGCGTTGCCGTTGTCGCTCCACTTGGCCTGCACCAGCCATACGTGCGGCACGTCCTCGCTCACCGCTACCGCGTCGATGCCCCAATCGTCGAAGCCGTCGATAACGGAAGCCGCCGCATCCGCTGGTCCGGCCCCAGCAACGTGCTGCACAGTCATCGCGGCCAACGCTCTGGACAGGAACGACTGTTCGCGATGTCTTGCCGGTGTCTTATCGTCGAGGTCGCTGAGGTCGATGTGCTCTTCGAACTGGCGCACAAGCGCCTCTCGAACATGTCGCACCTGGAGGGGGTTCATCCGGAGCCTTCCTGCGCATGGTCAGAGCGATCGGCGTGCATGTGGGTGGGGCGACGCCGCTGCTTCAGGCCGAAGCCGCTTCGCCTGCGGTGGTGGCTGGGACGCCAAGGGCTTCGGCGATAGCTGCGAACTCACTCAACGCTGCTTGGAGGTCCTCGACGATCTCCTGGGCGATCACCTCGGGCGGCAGCAAGGCGTCCGCGTCCTCCAGGGAGGCGTCCTTGAGCCAGGTGATGTCGAGGTTCACCTTGTCGCGGGCGATCAGCTCCTCGTAGGTGAAGGCCCGGAACCGCTCGGTCTCGACCCGCTCGGAGCGGTCCTTGCCCGCCAGGTAGCAGTCCACGAAGTCCTGGAGGTGCTCCCGGCGCAGCGGGTTCTGCTTCAGGGTGAAGTGCTGGTTGGTGCGGAAGTCGTACACCCAGAGCTTCTGGGTCCACGGCTGTTCCCGGGCACGCTTGCGCTCGAAGAAGAGCACGTTGGCCTTCACTCCGCCGGCATAGAAGATGCCGGTGGGCAGGCGCAGCAAGGTGTGCAGGTCGTACTGCTTGAGCAGCCGGCGGCGGATGGTCTCCCCCGCGCCGCCCTCGAAGAGCACGTTGTCCGGCAGGACGACCGCCGCCCGGCCGTCGATCTCCAGCAGCGAGGCGATGTGCTGCACGAAGTTGAGCTGCTTGTTGGCGGTGGCGGCCCAGAAGTCGGGCCGTTCGATCTCCCGCTCCTCGCGGGACGCCCGGCCCGCCTCGGTCACCGAGCGGATCGTGGAGCTGCGGCCGAACGGCGGGTTGGCCAGCACCAGGCTGTAGCGGCGGCTCGGCGGCTTGCTCAGGGCGTCCTCGACGGCGATCAGCGAGTCACCGCCGGGGGTGCCGATGCCGTGCAGCAGCATGTTCATGGCGGCCAGCCGGGCGGTGCCCTCCACCAGTTCCGTGCCGGTGACGGCCCCGGCGGCGAGGCGGCGACGCTGGTCGGGGGTGAGGCTGCCGCCGTGGTGCCGCTGGATGTGGTCGAACGCGGCGAGCAGGAAGCCGCCGGTGCCGCAGGCCGGGTCGGTGACCGTGTCGTCGGGCGTGGGCAGCATGCAGTCGACCATCGCGACGGTCAGCGCGCGGGGCGTGAAGTATTGCCCGGCGCCCGACTTGGCGTCCTCCGCACCCCGGGCCAGCAGCTCCTCGTAGGCGTCACCCTTGACGTCGACGCCGGTGCCCGACCACTGTTCCTTGTCGATCAGGTCGACGATGAGCCGCTTCAGCTTCGCGGGATCCTGGATCTTGTTCTGCGCCTTGCGGAAGATCGTGCCGAGCGTGCCGCCCTCCTTGGCCAGCCCGGTCAGGATGTGCCGGTACTGCACCTCGAGGGCGTCGCCCTCGGCGTCGAGCAGCGTCTGCCAACTCAAATCGTCGGGCACGATCCGCTCGGGCCGCATGAACCGCTTCACCCGCTCGTCGGCCATCTTGAGGAACAGCAGGAACGTCAACTGCTCCACGTAGTCGATGGTCGACACCCCATCGTCACGCAGCACGTCACAGTAGTTCCACAGCTTCTGCACCAGCCGGCGCGAATCCACAGTGCTCACAGCGGCAATGTCTCCTGCTGGTAGTCGTCGCCGGTCACCCTGGTCGGCGGTGCCGCCAGGTCTCTTCTGGTACGCGGGGAGCGCGCCTTCTGCTTCGGCAGGGCGGCCTGACGCTCGGCCCGGATCCGGGCGAGCAGATCCGAGGCAGGCTCGTCGTTCGGATCCTGCGGCACCAACCGCCCCGCGAACGCCTCCGCAAGTAGAGACGCACGAAGGGCGGTCGCCTGTCGTTCACTCCGTTCAACCGCCGCCGAAAGCCGATCCAGGCCGGCCAGCAAGTCCTTGGTCCGTCCGACAATCGCTCTCTGCTCGGCGAGCGGCGGAATCGGGAACTCGACGGCCTTGAAGCGACCGGCGGAAAGGTGCGCGATGTTGGTAGTGATCCGCACCTCTCGCGAGAAGCGGCCTGCGTGCATGTGGCGACGGAACACCAGCAGCGCCCATTCCGGGTCGATTCCCGCACCGGCACGGAACCGCAGCAGGCTGTTGGTGAAGGCTGCCTCCGCTGGGATTCCTCGATACATGGCCGGGCGGCCCAGAAACTCGGGGCTCTGCCCCTCGTTGAGGAGGATGTCACCCTCCTGGAGGCGGAACCTCTCGAACACGCGCGGCGGAAAGTCCATCTCCATCACGTCGGTGGTGTCGATTCGATCTTCGAAGACGTTGGCGACTCGCAGGTAGGGCTTCATGTCCGGCCCCTGGTGCCAGTCCGGATGTCGCTGCCGCCCAAGATCAACCGATCCCGCTTCGCCGACCGAGCAGACACTCCAGCCTTCACGACCGTGAATCGGCACCGCCTCCACAATTACCCGCTTGCGGAGGTTTCGCAGTCGCCGCCTCGCCTCACCAATCGATCGGGTAGCCGCGTCCAATCGTGAGAGGTGGTCTTCAAGCGCGGCGACGATGCGGCGCTGCTCGGCGAGCGGCGGCAGCGGAATACCGACAGACCGAAGGCTTGCCCCTGATATACCAGCTTGACCTGCGGTCGTGCGGGCTAAGGCTCGTACCCGGGAGCGAAGTTGCGGGGATTGGAGAAGGTATGCGATGCAGGCCGAGCTAGCAGTTTCAGGATTTGTCTGAACCCGAATCAGCTTGTCGGGATACGTCAACTGACCAACGCCCTGGGGAACGATCGCACACGCCCCAACAAGATCGATGTTCCCGTTGTAGCGGGTGAAGAGGAGATCCCCGGGGTGCAGCAGGGAATCCGACTCCCCCAAATCCTCTGCGCTCTTCCCTGTGTAACGGACATCTTCCGCTCGCAGGCGCCCGGGCCGGACGGCACTGATGCGCAGAATCGGCACGCCGTCGGGCTCTACGCCAGGCCGGGAAACGAAAATTCCGTTCTTGACGGACAAGGCAATGTCATCAAGCCGCACTTCCGTCCAGCCCTCTGGCAGATCGGTCACGCGGACAACTCCTGGTTGAGTTCGTCGAGGAGGGGTTCGGCGCGGTGGCCGAAGGTGCCGGCGTACCCGTCGATGCCGCCGCGTTCGGTGAACGGTGCGCCGTCCAGGTCGTCGGGGGTGACCTCCACGCTGACCGATATCACGTCCCTGATCCTTTCCAGCCACCACACCTGATCGGCAGTGAAGGTAGCTCCCGCCTGTTCCTGCCGCAGCAGCCACCCACGGAAGCGCTCCTCCACGAGGGTGCGGTAGGGGCGCAGTTCGGTGTCGAGGCCGAGTTCGTAGCGGATGAGGCTGACCAGGTCGGTCACGCCCCGGGTGCCGGGCGCGTCGGCGGTGCGTCCGAGCAGCACGTACGCCTTCCACAGCGTCGCCGGCGTCCACGCCTGCGGCGGGCGGGCGATGCGTCGGGCCAGTTCCTTGAGGTCGTCGTACCCGATCCGGCCGCGCCCCTCGTAGAACACCTGGAGGGCGGTGATCTCGGCGCGGTGTTCCTCCAGGTAGGCGTGCCAGTCCTTGACGGTGACCTGCGCCCGCTCCTCGGCCGGCACGCCCCGCGCCGACAGCAGGGTGTCGGCGTTGACCTCGTCGATGGTGATGTCGTGGGCCCGCCGGATCTCCAGGATGCGTTCGCGCAGCTCCGGGTTGGCGGCGAGCGGGCGCAGGGCGTCGGCCAGCAGGTCGCGTACGGCGGTGGGGCCGGCGGCCTTGGCCGGGTTGAGCTGTTCGGGCGCGACGGCGTCGACCAGGCCCCGCACGATCCCGGTGAGCGGCTGCCCGCCGAGGTCGGTCAGCTCCTCGCGCTCGGCGTCGGTGAGCTGCCGGTCGAGGCGGGCCAGCCGGGCGGCGAGGGTCGACACCTCGTCGGCGTCGGCGGTCAGGGTGCCGGCCTTCTTGAGCAGGTCCCGCAGGGAGATCTGCTTCTCGGAGTGCCGGTTCAGCGGCACCGCCTCGTCCAGGTCGGCCTCGGTGACGCCGACCGCGTCGACGATGACGAACCGGTCCTTGATCTGGGCGTCGGGGGTGACGGCCTGGAACTCGGCGGCGTCGATGGTGCGGGCCCCACGGCCCTTCATCTGCTCGAAGTAGGTGGCGCTGCGCACCGGCCGCAGGAAGAAGACGCACTCCAGGGGGCGTACGTCCGTGCCGGTGGCGATCATGTCGACGGTGACGGCGATGCGCAGCTCCGGGCTGTTGCGGAACGCCTGGAGCAGCGTGTCGGGGTTGTCGCCGTCGCGGCGGGACGCGTAGGTGATCTTCGCGGCGAAGTCGTTGCCCCGCCCGAAGACCTGCCGCACCATCGTGACGATCTCCTCGGCATGGTTGTCGTCGCGGGCGAAGATCAGCGTCTTCGGCACGGTGTTGCGGCCGGGGAAGATCTCGGTGAACAGGCGGTCGCGGAACGTCTCCAGCACCAGCCGCAACTGGCCCTTCGAGATCACCGAACGGCCCACCTGACCGGCGTCGTAGGTGAAGTCGTCCTCCAGTTCCTGGTAGCGCTCGGCGCGGGTGCGCCGGTCCCGCAGCGGCACCACCGTGCGCGCGTCGATGGTCGCGCCCGCGTCGGTGATCTGCGTCCTGATCCGGTAGACGTCGAAGCCGACGTTGACGCCGTCGGCGACCGCCTGCTCGTAGGTGTACTGCGAGACGAGGTGCTGCTGGAAGAAGCCGAGGGTCTGCTTGACGGGGGTGGCGGTCAGGCCGACCACGAACGCGTCGAAGTATTCGATCACCGCACGCCACCGGCCGTAGATCGAGCGGTGACACTCGTCCACCACGATCAGGTCGAACGTCTCCGGCGGGAGGCGCGGCTGGTAGCCGACCTCCGCCGGGGCGTCCAGCTCGTAGTCGTCGTACGCGCGGTCGTCGGCGTCCGGGTCGGGCAGGTCGTCGCCGCGCAGCGCCGCGTACAGGCGCTGGATCGTGGAGATCACGACAGTCGACGAGTCGAGCAGACCCGCGCCGGAGAGCCGGTCGACGGGATACAGCTCGGTGAACTTCCGCCCGTCGCCCGGGGCCTGGAAGCCCGCGTACTCCTGGAGGGTCTGCTTGCCCAGGTTGTTGCGGTCGACCAGGAACAGGATCCGGCCGGCGCGGGCGTGCTTCAGCAGCCGGTAGCTGGCGGTGACCGCGGTGAAGGTCTTCCCCGCGCCCGTGGCCATCTGGATCAACGACCGGGGGTGGTCGTCGGCCAGCGACCGTTCCAGGCCCACGATCGCGTCGGCCTGCGCGGGGCGCAGGCCGGTCGGGTCCAGCTCCGGCATCCGGCGCAGCCGGGCCCGCAGCGTCGGCGCCGCCGGGTCGTCGTCGGCCTCCCGCATCCACCGCGCCAGGGTCCCGGGCCGGTGGAAGGCAAAGATCTCCCGGGTACGCGGGTGCGGGTCGAGCCGGTTCACGAACGCGGTCTCAGTGCCGGTCGCGACGTAGCCGAACGGCAGCGGGGCGTCCCGCCGCCAGGCGCGCATGGTCTGCTCGGGGGTCAGCCCCCGCAGGTAGCGGTCGAGCTGCGCCTCCACGCCGCGCGGGGCGGTGCCCTCCCGCTTGGCCTCGATGACGCCGACCAGCTTCTGGTCGACGTACAGCAGGTAGTCGGCCCGGCCGCCGGCGAGGGTGACCTCGCGGACGGCGACACCCGTGCCCGCGTACAGGTTGATGTGCTCCTCGTTCTGCACCTGCCAGCCGGCCTCGCCGAGCTGCCGGTCGATCTCGACGCGGGTCTGGGCCTCGTTCAGCGGCCCCCGGGAGGCGCGGCGGGCCCGGGCGATGAAGTCCTCCCGGCGGGCGGCCGACACACGTCCGGGCCGGGCGGTGTCGCGGCGCTCCTGCTCCGCGCGGACCGCCGGTTCCAGGCTGCTGACCAGGGCGGCGGCCGTGTCGCGCCCGGCGGCGGCGGCCCGGACCGCCTGGTCGGCGGCCTGCTCGGCGGCCGCCCGCGCCTGCGCGACGGACTGCGCGCCGTCGATCAGCAGCTTCGCTTCGGCCAGCTCCAAGCGGTATCGGTCCAGCTCCGCCTCGAGTGCCTCGGCGACGCTGCGCGGGACCTGCTGCGCGGGCGGCGTCGGCGGAACGAAACCGATCGGCGTGCGGTCGCCGGTCAGCGCCCGGTGAAACCAGACGCCCAACTCGAAGCAGGTACGCAGCATCTCCAGCGCCGCCCGCGCCTCGGCCAGATGGTCGTGCACCGCCCTGTTGCCCTGGTCGCGCAGGCTGTGGAAGGCGCGGTAGACCTCGCTGGTCAGGGTGCCGTCGGCGTGCAGCGCCTCCACCCGGTGGAAGAAGTCGCCGCGGGGTCGCTGGCCGGTGCGGCGCAGCAGATCCTTCGCCAGCTCGTCGCCGAACGCCCGGATCTTGAACATCGTCGACTGCGCGTCGACGTAGACGAGCAGCTCAGCCCCCGCCCCGTACCAGACAAGCAGCGGGTGGTCTTTCAGAAAGCCGAAGTTGGCGGAGTGTTCCGCCAAGCGTCGTACCTGTCGAGGATCCATGCTTCCCCACGTCCAGAGGCCCCGATGAACACGTCAGGATACGGGCGCACGATCAACACGAACACCCGCGACCGGGACCTATCGCCTATCCGACACCTGCTCCCCTGCAACCGCGAGTAAAGGGCCGAACGGGACAACACGTCAACGGTGGACGCCAGCACGCCTCCCTAATCGCTAGGCTCAGGGGAGCAGACAAGGCCGTGGAAGGAGGTGCCACCGTGACCGATGCTCATGACGTAGCAGCGGCGGTGCTGGGTGAGCTCGGCTCCATGAACGCCATGAAGCTGGAGAAGCTCGTCTACTACTGCCAGGGGTGGCACCTGGCTCGGCACGGCACGGCGCTCTACCCGGATCGCATCGAGGCGTGGCGACAAGGCCCCGTGGTGCCGCTCCTCTACCGCCACCACCGACGCCAGCTCACCGTTTCCGAGTGGCCGCACGGCAAGGCTTCCCGGCTGACGTCCGCTCAAGCAGATACGGTGCGTTGGGTGACCACCACGTACGGCAAGTTCTCCGCCAGCGAGCTGTCGACCATGACCCACAACGAGCTTCCCTGGCGGGCCGCACGCGGTGCCCTGCCGGAGGCGGCAAGCTCGAACGAGGAAATCGACGTCGAGATGATGCAGGCGTACTACGCCCGCCAGGTCGCGAGCGTCGAAACAGCCGTCGTCCTGGCCACGGCGAACGCCGCCCTCGAAGGCGAGGAGTTCGACGAGGAATGGCAGGATCGACTCCGGGATGTCGCGTCCGGCGTCATCAGCGCCGATGAGCTGATCGCTCAGGAGATCGCCCGGATCAGCGGTGACCGAGCCTGATCCCTACTGCTGGCCGGGCACCGACTGTCTGAAGAACAAGCTCGGCGTCTCGGACCCGGAGCAGCTTCGCACGACCGAGTTCCGGCTGGTGTCGATCCGTGAGATCTCGGCATCCCGCCTGATCATTCCCGGCAACTACGGGCTGGACCACCTCCAGAGCTTCCACCGGTATTTGTTCGGCGACATCTACTCCTGGGCTGGTCAGACCAGGAGTGTCGACATCAGCAAGCCTGGTGCACGCTTCTGCCACTGGCGGTTCATAGACGACCAGGTCAGCTCGATCCTGAGGCGCCTCGATTCGGACGGACACCTGCTCGGTTTGAACCATGCCGCCTTTGTGGAGGCGGTGGCGCACTACTACGGCGAACTGAACGTCTGCCATCCCTTCCGCGAGGGAAACGGGCGTACGATCCGCTCGTTCCTACGGCAGCTCGCTGCGGCAGCTGGCTTCCTGCTCGACTGGTCCGAGCTGGACAGGATTGAGAACATCGAGGCGTGCCAGGCGCACCTCAACACCGCCGACCTTAGTCCGCTGGTGGACGTGCTGCGGCCGGTCGTTCGACGCCTGGGCTGACTGGGCCATCCCGATCCGATACCGCCACGACTGCAAGCGCCGTTGCCAGAAGCTGCCCTCGGTCCACCTGGCCGGGGTCGACCAGCACGTTGACGGCGACGCCAGGCGCGGCCGACCAGAACGCCTGCGAGTCGTCATGAAGCCCCGTGGTGGCACCGTGCGTGAACTCGGTCAACGGCCAGTCGGCCGGGTCGCGCTCGTGATACTCGGTGAGAAAGTCGCGCAGTGCGGCGAGGTCGGTCAGCCGCTCGCCCCGCATGACATGGACGCGCAGGTCGACCTGGTAACCGTCGTCGGTCTGCCGCTCCCAGACCCGCGTGGCAAACCGGACGTCGTCCCATTCGCTGGCGAAGTCGGAGACCTCGGCGCCGATGTCACCCGGCACCTGCCGGATGTGGAACCCGTCCAGCACCCCACCGTCACGCGCCACCGGCTCGGACACCCCGGTCATCCCGCCGCCTCGATCGCCGCCTCCACCTTGTCCAGATAGTTGAACCACCACTCGCCCTCGCCCTGGGGGCGCGAGGAGAGCAGGCTGCCAGTGACGACGAACGCAAGCAGAACAGCGGCCTCCGGCTCCAGCACATCGGTCAGGGGTTGCCCGCCGAGAACCTGGTTGAGATACCTCTCGACCTCGCTGTGCGAGAGAGGAACCCACCGTTCGGACTCAGCAACGGATGCGGCAACCTCGTGGACCTCCTCCGGGGAAGGTCGCCTGCCGTAGGCGTCAATCAAGGCGTAGTACGTGATCGCGACAAGCAACTCCAGGGCATCACGGCGGGAGCGGTCGTCGGGGAAAGCCCGGAGAGCGATGTCGAATTCTTCCGACTGCTGCTTGACCACATGGTGTAGCACTGCCCGCAGCCGTTGCTCGACGCCGTCATCGATCCGCATCTGGCTCTCCTCGCTCTTGTCGTCTCGCACGTAATGCCTTGACGGCGCTCCACGTCGACACGCCGGCCAACACCATGCCACCCACAGCCTTCGGTAGCACCGGGAGGAACTCCACGAAGGTGGACCACACGAAGGTCGCAGTAGTCCCTCCAACGGCCACCGCCTCTGAGCTGACTCGCTCTCGGCGGGCCGGAGAAGGCGCCTCGCGCCGGTTGACCGATCTTGTGCCCCTATCGAAGGGACGTTCGACTGCGGATGACCTGGCACCGTCCGGGGTAGATGGGCGAAGTACCACGGGTGGTTGGCTGGTTGTGCCGCCACCACCCGTGCTCAGTTTCCCAACGCGTGCACCTTGGCGATGGTCTCCTGCACCTGCTGCTTGGCCGGCTCGCTGCCCTGAGCAGCCCTCATGAGCGCTTCCCGATACGAGTCGATCATGCCGATCAACGGCCCGGCCCCGATGCCCTGCAACGCGCCCGCGACGAGTTGCCGCGCCTCGGCCGCGTCCTGGGCAGCCGCTGCCGTCTTGGCTTTTGCCTCGTCCAGCTTCTGCGACGCCGCCGCCAGCCTGGCGATCATCTCCGCTGCGCTCACGTGCCCTCCCCCGATCCACCACGGATGACCGTCGCGCCCCCGCACGAGCCACGACCACAGAGGAGAGTACGAGATCAGCGCACCGAGCGCGACCGTGTGATCACCTGAAGACAACACCGGCGGTTAGATCTTGGCGATACGCTGCCCCCCTGAGGGCCGAAAGCTGCCAAGATCTACAGGGAGTCCCACGATGCGGCCCGGATCGCTCAGCGGTGGCAGTGTGGCACCACACGTTCGGACGTCACTCGTCTACGACGAAGACGCCCACCCCGGGAACACCGACGACCAGCCCTTCGGCCTTCAGCGTCAGCATCGCATTGCGCACCACGATCGCGGATACGCCGTGGATCTGGCAGAGCTCCGACGTGGACGGCAACTTCTCGCCTGGCGGCAACTCGCCTGATGCGATCTGGTTGCGAATGTGCTCGGCAAGCAAAACCCACTTGGGGCTCGGTGGCATAGCGATACTCCCTGGTCAGCACCGCTATTCGACCACCCCTCACCTTGCTATCGCAAGTGATTGCTTGACTGCGATAGCCTGGTATCGTAGGTTCAACATCAGCCGAGCCCCTGGTCAGCACCCACGGGACCCGGTTCTTCCCCACCGCACAGAGCGCCCGGCCGGTCGATCCCCCCGGTCGGCCGGGCGTGCCGTGGTCGCCCGCACACGACCCCGGATTGGATTCCGCACCGCCATCGACGGACGGGAGACACCCTCGTGCCCCACGAACCAGACCCACCCGCCGGCCGCGTACCGATGAACGACCACGCGCCATCGCCGAACGACACGTCACCCGCCGCCGGACGATTATTCGCGTCGGCGCAGGACGTCGAGGACGCGGACGACGTGCTGTTCGCCCACCCGCCCCGGCCCGTGACGCGCTGGATGTGCGGGTGCGGCGAGCCGTACCCGTGCCCGGAGGTGAGCTTCGCCCGCCTGGTGAAGCACGCCAGGGTCGTCACACCGTGAACGCCGACGAGCTGCGCCACCACGTCCTGCTCGAGATGGCCGAGGCGCGGCGGACGGTGGTCGAGCACGACACGGAGGCGTACACCGGGATCTGCCGCAGGTGCGGACGGCCCGGCCCCTGCGACGCGCAGCGCGCCGCGCGGGCCCGACTTTACGACCGGCGCGACGCCCCGCCGCCGATCCGCCCGGCGTCGCCCGTGCTGCCGGCGCCCCGAGGCCGGGCGGTGCCGCCGGAACTGCCGGGGCACGCACGTGCCGTCGACCGGCTTCGGGACGCCTGGCTGGCGACCATCGCGGCGGCCGACCGGGCCGGCGGGCTGCTGCACGGCGCGGGACCGCCCGGCCGGCGGCTGCCCTGGCAGGATGCCGTCACCGAATGCTGGCGGGCGCTGAGCCTCGTGCACGCCGGGCTCGGCGTGGCCCGGGCCGGTTCCGGCAGCGCCGGTGACCTGCTCGCCGGGCTGCGGGCGGCCCGCGCCGACGCGGACCGGGCCGCCGCCGAGGCCGCCAGGACCCGATGGTGGCTGGCGGCGGCCGAGGACCGGATCCGCCGCAGCCACCACCGGGAGCCTTCCGGCCCCACCGGCGGAGGCACTCTGCCGCAGCGGCCCGGCGCGGCGCGCGACCCGAGCGACCTGGCCGCGGCGGGCCGGTTCCGGGCGGCCGTGGCCCGGCTCGACCTGGTGGCCGCACGGTTGGCGCACGGCGACCGGGCCATCGACCGGTGGGCGGCGGCCCTGGCCGGCACACCGGAGCCGGCACCCACGCTGCCGCCCCGGCGAGTCGCCCCGGCGCGGGCGGACGCATCAGCGACCGCACGGGCAACGGCACAGGGGGCACGGGCCGCCGCCGACCTGGTCGTCGCCAGCACCCGGCGGCACGATCCCCAGGCCAGAGCGGGCCTGCCGCGCAGCCGACAGAACCGAGGAAGGTGGAACCGTCCATGACCGACGACCCGACGACCGCCCTACGGAGCCTGCTCGACGGGCGGCTCGGCCGGCACGACCGCCGGTTGCGCCGCTTCACCGAGCCGCAGTGGCTGCGCTACGCCGACCTGCTCGCCGGGGCGCTGCTGGTGGCCGCGCGCCGCCGGTTCGCCGCCGGGCAGGACCGCGCGCCGCTGATCAGGTTCGTCGCGGCGGCCCGGGAACGCTACGACCTGACCGGCGTGGACGTCGACCCGACGCTGGCGGAGACGCTGCTCGGCGCGGCCCTGGGCGAGCGCCCGCCGCCGCCCGGCACCGCCCCGGCGGTGACCGCCGGCACTGTGCTGCTCCTGGCGCTGCTGGAGGACGAGGGGCTCACCCCCGCCGAGCTGGACGCCTTCCTCGCCGCCACCGAGACCGCCGCCCGGCGCGACGGCGCGGCGTCAGCGCAGGGCGCGGAACATCAGCAGGTAGCCGCAGTAGGCCAGCGGGACGGCCAGGAAGCAGACCAGGATGCCCAGCAGGGGGTAGCGCGGCGGCGTGCCGACGACCACGGCGGGCGTGCCCCAGCGACCGAGGATGAGCCACCCGGCGATCAACGACACGGCGGGCAACCCGGCGCACATCCACGTGTAGAGCGTGCCGAGGCCGAGCGCCCCGACGCCGGAGGCGAGCACCATGACCAGCATCAGCAGCACGCCGACGCCGGCACAACCGAGATAGACGGCGAGCGCCCGGGCCATCGGTGACCAGCTCGGCAACAGCGCCGGGCGCTGGGCCAGCAGCTCGACCTGCTGGCCCAGCCGGTCGGCCTCGTCGGCCCAGCGCCGCGCCGACTCCAGCTCCGCCGCCGGGTCCAGCTCCCCGGCGCGCGGCGTGGGCACCCCGCCCGGCACCGCCAGCGCCGTCTCCCCCGGGCTCCCCTGGGGGTACGCCCCGACCTCCGGCCGCCCCGGCGCGGCGGCTGCGCCGCCGACCGACCCCGCCCCCGGTGGCGGCAACCCGTCGGGCCGCCCGGCCGATGGCACTCCCACAGCCGACAGGCCGCCCGAGGTGGGCGCAGCCGCCACCGGCCCGCCCGACGTGGGCGCAGTCGGCACCGGCGCACCCGACGTCGGGGCGACCGGGGCAGCGCCGGGCACCGGCTGGCCGGGGGGCGGGGGCGGACTGCCGATCGTGTGGCCGAGCTGGTCGAGGCGCTGCCCCTGCGCGGTGAGCCGGCGGTCGAGGTAGTCGACGGCGGCGTGCAGGTCCCGCTGGCGGGCCGACTCGGCGGCGGCACCCTGCTCGCCGGCCTGCCGCCGAGCGGCGAGATGACGGGCCAGCGCCGCGTAGTCCTCGAAGGTGGACACTCAGCTCTCTCCGTCCGACGGGTCCCCGTCGCGGGTGAACGGCACGATGAGGCGCACCCGCTGGTCGTGCCGGTCGACCAGCAGCGCCCGGTCGGCGCGCGGCTCGTAGGCCAGATCGTGCACGCCCAGGTGCAGCCCCAGCTCGGCGCCGGTCACGTTCAGCGCGACCAGGCAGGCGACGTCGTCCCGGTTCTGGGTGCCACCGAGGTCGTCGGCGAGCCGGCGCAGGCCACGCCACCAGCCCAGCAGGTGCACGCCCCGCCCCGGCCCCTGACGCAGCAGGGCACGCAGGTCCTCGTGGGCGGAACGGAACGTCACCGGATCAGCGGCGGCGAACACGGCGGAGGCGGCGTCCATCCCGAACACGACCAGGTAGCTGCGGGCCGGCCCCGCACCGGTGGATCCCGCCACGCCGGCCGCCGTCACCAGGCCGGCCGCAGCGTCCGGGCCGGTCGACGTGTCCGCGCCGGGCGCCGCGTCCGGGGCCGGAGTGGGCGCGGCCAGTTGCACGATCCGGTCGCGCAGGGCGTGCGCGTCGAGGCGTTCCACGGTGTGGCCGGCGGCCACGAGCGCGGCGACGGTGTCGTCGACGGCCGGGTCGGCGGCGGCCACGAGGGGCGCGAGCAGGAACCGCGCCTCGCCGGGGCCGTGCTGGCGGGCGAGGCTGAGGGTGGCCGCGCGCAGCACCTCGGCGGCGGTGACGGCGGTGCCCACGACGGCCAGGTGCCGGCCGGGGCTGGTGTCCATCATGAACAGCGCGGACGTGCCGTCCATGTCGACGGTGCGGCCGACCAGCGCCAGGGGACGCCGGCCGCCGGGGCGCAGACCGGCGAACGTGGTGTCGTCCTCGACGCGGGCCCCCTCGTATCCCCGGAACACCGACGGCGGGCGGTCACCCGCCGGGCGGGCCTGCCACAGCTCGTGGCGCAGCCGGGCCAGCGCGCCGGATTCGGCATGCGCATCGGGGAAGCGGACGACCGTGTCGGCGCCGGCGGCCCCGGCGGCGGTGTTGAGCACGGCCGTGCCGACGCTCAGGGTGGCGGCGGAGGGGTTGTCGCGGTCGAGCACGCCGCCGCCGCCGGGCAGTGCCACCCGCAGGGCGAACTGCCCGAAGACGGCCTCGGCCCGCCCGTAGAGGGCGTCGATACCGGTCGTGCTCTGGCTGGCCAGCACCAGGTGCACCCCGTAGGAGCGGCCCTTGCGGGCCAACTCCTCCAGCAGGTCCACCGACTCGCGGGCGATGGAGTCCCTGCCGGCCAGCAGCACCTGGAACTCGTCGACCACCGCCACGACCCGGGGGGCCGCGACGTCGGCGGGCAAATCGGCGAGCTTCGTGACGCCGTGCCGCTTGAGCAGGGTGGCCCGGCGGTTCAGCTCACGGCGCAGCTCGCGCAGCACGGCGACGCCGTACTCGCGGTCGCTCTCGATGCCCACCGTGCGGGCGTGCGGCAGCCAGGCGGGGTCGCGCTCGGTCGGCACGAACTCCGTGAAGCTCACGCCCTCCTTGAAGTCGAGCAGGTAGAGCTGAAGCTCGGCCGGGGAGTAGCGGGCGGCCAGTCCGTAGAGGACGTCGAGCAGGAAGACCGTCTTGCCGCCGCCGGTGCGCCCGCCGACGAGCCAGTGCGGGGTGGCGTCGTCGAAGGCGACCGCGACGGCTTCCCGGCCGGCGCGCCCGACCACGGTACGCAGGCCGGCTCGGCCGGACTCCGTCCACCGGTGCGGGGGCAGCAGCTCGGCGAAGCCCACGGCGGCCTGGCGGCGGACGGCGGCGTCGAGGTGCTCCGCGAGGGCCGACACGGCCGCCGGCGGCGGATCGCCGTCGAGCAGCACCGGCACGGCCAGCCCGCTGCCGTCGGGGCTGAACGGCGCGCCGGGCGGGTCGCCGACGTGGGCGTACCCGTCGGGGGTCAGGCGCAGCGCGGTGGTGGTGCCCAGCGGCGGCGGTGGGGTGGCCGACGGCCCGGACGGCCAGCCGCCGACCAGAACGCAGACGGCGGCGGCCGGGCCGGCGTGGGTGAGCGCGGCGAGCCGGGCGGCCTCCCGGGGCGACGGGGCGGACGCGGCCACCACCAGCAAGAGCTCCTGGTCGACGCGGTCGCCGTTGCGGGCGGCGCGGGCGTGCCGCTCCGCGTCGTCGAGCAGTGCGGCCACCTCCGCCTCGGTGGTGGCGGGCGGGTCGAGCACCCCGGCGTCGACCAGCGGGCGCAGCGGTCCGAAGGTGGCCCCGAGGGCGGCGGCGTCGAGCCCGGCGACCCGCAGCCCACCGGGCGGCGCGGTGGCCAGCATCCGCAGGACGACGGCCCGCAGCAGCGCGGCGGCACGCGCGTCCCGGGCGTCGACGTCGACGGACAGGTGGTGGCCGCCGCCGAGGGGCACCAGCACGGGGAACCCGCCGCCAGCGGTGATCGCCTCACCGAGGCGGACCGGCAGGGGCGTACCGGTCAGCGGGGTGCCCGGGGCGGGGGCGGCGAGCGCGCCGCCGACGCGGGCCAGCCGGGCGACCAGGTCGGGGTCGGCCTCCGGTGGGGCGGGCGGTGGCGCGGCACGCCACGCGGCGCGGGCGTTTTCGAGGTGGACGCGGGCGGCCCGGTGGGCGGCGACCGCCTGCCCGTACGCCGACGCGAGCCTGCCCACTTCTCGCTCCCGTCGCCGTCGTCCCACCTGATCCACAAGGACCCTAACGGACACCGGCGACACCGGACAGTGACGAAGCCGGGCGCGTCGGCTGAGGTGCAAGGAAGGGCACCTTCCTATACAAAAAACGATAGGAAGGTGCCCTTCCTTACACTCGGGTCGGTCAGCCGGTGACGGCGTTGAGGGCCGGGAGGTAGCCGTACCGGTAGCCGTCGGCGTCGGGGTGGTACGCCTCGATGACGCCGCTGACGTCACGGATCCACGGGTCGGCCGCGCAGACCCCGTGCCCGGCGAAGTAGGGGCGGGTGTCGGCGAACGTGGCGCCGGCCGCGGCGGCCCGGCCGGAGATGACGGTGGCGAGCACGTCGGCGGCCTCGTTGAGGATGGTCCGCTTGTAGGTGCTCATCGCCAGCAGCCCGCAGGAGCCGGTCTCGAACAGGCGCGGGTAGCCGAGCACGATCAGCCGCGCGTTCGGGGCCCGGTTCCGGATGGCCGCGTACGTGGCGTCCAGCCGGCCGGGCAGCGTGGTGGTGGCGAACGCCTTCGACTCGTTGACGGCGTTGGTGCAGCTCGACGTGCTGCCGAAGCGGCAGCTGGTGATCACGTCGGCGAAGCCGGCGTCGTTGCCGCCGATGGTGATGGTGACGAGGGTGGTGCTGGTGCTCAGCGCGCCGACCTGGTTGTTGATGACGTCGGAGGTGACGGCGCCGCCGCAGGCGGGGAACGTGAAGCTGGTGACCGCGTTGGCGGCGGCCCACAGCGGGGCGTACGACTTCTGGCTGCGCAGGCAGGTGGACGGGTCGTACGGGCCGGCGCCGACGCCGGAGGAGTAGGAGTCGCCGAGGGCCACGTAGTTGAGGGCTGCGGCGGCCTGGGCGGTGCCGGGGGCGAGCAGCGCGCCGAGGGCGGCGGTGGACAGGGCGACCAGCGCGGCGAGGGCACGGGCCAGCGGGCGGTGGGGCATGAGGGGGACCTCCACGGGACAGGGGGTGGTGGGCCCGGTGACCGCGCGCGTGGCCAGGGACGGGGGCTTGTTACCAGGCGGTAATGCTATCGAAACATTCAGATCAATGGAATGGGTCGGATCGGACGACGGGGCCGACATGTTCACGATCGTCGATTAGGTTGGCCGGTGCGTACACCCCGACGGAGGGAGTCCACCCCGTGCGACGCGCTCTCACGGCGGCCATCGCCGCCCTGACCGTCACCACCGCCGGCGGCCTGGTCGCCGGCGCCCCCGGCCAGGCCGCCCCACCGGCCCTGGGTCGGCTCGTCCCCGCCGCCGCACCGCAACCCGGCGGCCCGGGACTGGGCGACAGCTACTTCCCCGACTACGGCAACGGCGGCTACGACGTCCAGCACTACGACGTCCGGCTGCGCTACGACCCGGCGACCGACCTGCTCACCGGCACCACCACCATCCTGGCCCGGGCCACTGAGGACCTGTCCCGGTTCAACCTGGACTTCCTGCTCGACGTCGAGTCGGTGCGGGTCGACGGCTGGCAGGCCACGGCCACCCGGGAGGGCGTGCACGAGCTGGCGGTCACCCCGCGCCGCGCGATCACGGCCGGCAGGCAGCTCACCATCGTGGTGCGCTACTCGGGCGTGCCGTCGGAGACGCTGGTCGGCGGCTACACCGGCTGGACCCGCACCGCCGACGGGGCGATGGTGGTCAACGAGCCGGAGTCGGCCTGGTGGTGGTACCCCAGCAACGACCACCCGCAGGACAAGGCCACCTTCGACGTCTCCGTCTCGGTGCCGACCGGCGTCGAGGTGATCAGCAACGGCGTCCAGCCGCGCCCGCCGCTGGCCGAGGCGGGCAACCGCACCCGGTGGAGCTGGCGGACCACCTCACCCACCGCCACCTACCTGTCGTTCCTCGCCATCGGCCAGTACGACATCGTCACCGACACGGCGCCGAACGGGCAGCCGGTGGTCAACGCGTACAGCGCCGGCCTCGGCGAGCTGGGGCCGGCCGCGCGGGCCAGCATCGGGCGCACGGCCGAGGTCGTCGAGTGGTGCAGCGGGATCTTCGGGCCGTACCCGTTCGAGGCACAGGGCGGCGTGGCCGGGCCCGTCGACGGCATCGGCTTCGCCCTGGAGACGCAGACCCGCCCGGTGTACGGGCCGGGCTTCTGGCGCCGGGGCGCCAACACCTACGTGGTGGTGCACGAACAGGCCCACCAGTGGTTCGGCAACTCGGTCTCGCTGGCCGACTGGAGCGACATCTGGCTGAACGAGGGCTTCGCCTCGTACGCGGAGTGGCTCTGGTCGGAGGAACAGGGCGAGGGCACCGCGCAGGAGCTGTTCGACTTCACGTACGCCAGCTACCCGGCCGACGCCGGGTTCTGGCAGGTGCCGCCGGGCGCGCCCGGACCGGGCAGGATCTTCGACGCCGCCGTCTACGACCGGGGCGCGATGACGGTGCACCAGCTACGGCTGGCCATCGGCGACGAGGCGTTCTTCGCACTCCTGCCGGCCTGGACGGCCGCGCACCGGCACGGCAACGCCACCACCGCCCAGTTCCAGGCCCTGGCCGAACGGATCTCCGGCCTGGACCTGGACGACTTCTTCACCACCTGGCTGCTCACCCCCGGTCGGCCGGACGTGCCCGGCGCGGCCCGCAAGGCCGGCCCGCCGGCCGAACCGAAGTCCTGGACCAAGCTCCGCGAGTCGCACCAGCTCCTGACCCGCTGAGCGGTACGCCGGTGCCCGCCCGGGTCTCCGGGCGGGCACCGGCGGTCGCGGGCGATGGGCTCAGCGCGCGGCCAGGGGCTGTCGGGCCGGGTCCACCGGGGCCGGCAGGGAGCCCGTCCCGCCCAGGTGGGCGTGGATGGCGGCGGCTGCGGCGCGGCCCTCCGCGATCGCCCAGACGATCAGCGAGGCCCCCCGGTGCATGTCGCCGGCGACGAAGACGCCGTCGGTGCCGGTCTGCCAGTCGGGCCGGGCGTCGATCGCGCCACGGGCGTTGCGGGAGACCCCGAGCTGGTCGAGCAGTGGCTGCTCCTCGGTGCCCTCGAAGCCGATCGCCAGCAGCACCAGGTCGGCCGGCAGCTCCCGCTCGGAGCCGGGCACCGGGGTGACGATGCGCCGCCCGTCGCGCTTCTCCACGGTCACCTCGGCGATCCGCACCGCCCGCACCTGGCCGGTGCCGTCGTCGACGAACTCCTGGACCGCGACGGCGAAGACCCGCTCGCCGCCCTCCTCGTGCGCCGGGTAGCTGCGCAGCAGCCACGGCCACGTGGGCCACGGGTCCCGGGCCTCGTCGCGCGCCTGGGGCGGCTGCGGGTAGAGGTCCAACTGGTGTACGCCGGCCGCGCCCTGGCGGTGCGCCACGCCCAGGCAGTCCGCCGCCGTGTCGCCGCCACCGATGATCACGATGTGCTTCCCGGCCGCGTCGATCGGGTTGCCGTCGGGCAGCACCGCCGTGTCAGGCCGGCCGCCCGCCGCCGCGGCGACCACCCGGTTGGCCGCGACGAGGTGGTCCATCGCCTGGTGTACGCCGCGCAGTTCGCGGCCCGGGGTCTGCGGGGTGTCCCGGCCCTGGAGCGCGCCGCAGGCGAGCAGCACGGCGTCGTGCTCGGCGCGCAACTGCTCGGCGGTGACGTCGACGCCGACGTTCACCCCGGTGCGGAAGCGCACCCCCTCGGCGGTGAGCTGGGCCAGGCGCCGGTCGATGTGGACCTTCTCCAGCTTGAAGTCGGGGATGCCGTACCGCAGGAGGCCGCCGATCGCCTCGTCGCGCTCGTACACCGTGACGGCGTGACCGGCGCGGGCCAGCTGCTGCGCGGCGGCGAGGCCGGCGGGCCCGGAGCCGACCACGGCGACCGAGCGGCCCGTCGGCGCCGGTGCCGGGCGCGGCAGCAGGCCGCCCCGCGCGACGGCCGCGTCGGCGATCTCCACCTCGACCTGCTTGATGGTGACCGGCTGCCCGCCACCGATGCCGAGCACGCAGGCCGCCTCGCAGGGCGCCGGGCAGAGCCGGCCGGTGAACTCGGGGAAGTTGTTGGTGGCGTGCAGCGACTCCACCGCGGCGTCCCAGGCGCCGGTGCGGACCAGGTCGTTCCAGTCCGGGATGCGGTTGCCCAGCGGGCAGCCGTCGTGGCAGAACGGGATGCCGCAGTCCATGCAGCGGGTGGCCTGCTCGCGGATGAGCTCCTCGCCTGCCGGCGGGTACACCTCGCGCCAGTCGCTGATCCGCACCGGCACCGGGCGGCGCGCGGGCAGCCGCCGGTCGTAGCGCAGGAAACCGTTCGGGTCAGGCACGAGCCACCTCCTGGACCGTCACCCGCGGGGCGGGCACGGCCGGCACGGACTTCGCGGCGGGCACGGAGAGTGCGCTCATCACCGCGTCGTCGACGTCGCGGCCGGCGGCTTCGGCGGCCCGCATGATCTCCAGCACCCGGCGGTAGTCCCGGGGCACCACGGCGGTGAACTCCGCCACCGCTTCCGGCCAGCGCTTGAGCAGCCCCTCGGCGACCGCCGAGTCGGTCTCGGCGAAGTGCCGCTGCACCAGCTCGTGCAGCACCGCCTGCTCCTCCCCGGACAGCGGCGCCAGGTCGACCAGCTCCGCGTTGACCCGGCGGCGGTCCAGCCGGTGCACGAAGGCCATGCCGCCGGACATGCCGGCGGCGAAGTTGCGGCCGGTCGGGCCCAGCACCACCACGGTCCCGCCGGTCATGTACTCGCAGCCGTGGTCACCGACGCCCTCGACGACGGCCACCGCGCCCGAGTTGCGTACGGCGAACCGCTCCCCCACCCGGCCGCGCAGGAACAGCTCGCCCGCGGTGGCCCCGTAGAGGATGGTGTTGCCGGCGATGGTCTGGTCCTCGGCCCGCTGCCCCGGCTCGGCCTCGCCGTCGAGGAAGGGCGCGGCGGCGTCCGGCCGCACGACGAGCCGGCCGCCGGAGAGGCCCTTGCCCACGTAGTCGTTCGCGTCGCCGTGCAGCCGGAGGGTGACCCCGCCCGGCAGGAACGCGCCGAACGACTGGCCGGCGGTGCCGCGCAGCGTGAACTCGATCGTGTCGGCGGGCAGGCCGGCCCCGCCGAAGCGACGGGTCACCTCGCCGCCGAGCATCGCGCCGACGCTGCGGTGCTCGTTGCGCACCGCCACCTCCACCCGCACCGGCGTACGGTCGGCCAGCGCCGGCCCGGCCAGGGCGATCAGCTCGTTGTCCAGCGCCAGCTCCAGCCCGTGGTCCTGGGCCCGTACGCCCCGGCGCGCGGCCCCGGCCGGCAGCTCCGGCAGGTGCAGCACGGGGGCCAGGTCCAGCCCGCCGGCCTTCCAGTGGGCGATCGCCGGGGCGACGTCGAGCAGCTCGGCCTGCCCGATGGCCTCCTCGATCGACCGCAGGCCCAGCTCGGCCAGGTAGCCGCGGACCTCCTCGGCGAGGAAGAGGAAGAAGTTCTCCACGAACTCCGGCCGGCCGGTGAAGCGTTCCCGCAGTACCGGGTTCTGGGTGGCGATGCCGACCGGGCAGGTGTCGAGGTGGCAGACGCGCATCATCACGCAACCCTCGACGATCAGCGGCGCGGTGGCGAAGCCGAACTCCTCGGCGCCGAGCAGCGCCGCGACCAGCACGTCCCGGCCGGTCTTGAGCTGCCCGTCGACCTGCACGGTGACCCGGTCGCGCAGCTTGTTGAGCAGCAGCGTCTGCTGCGCCTCGGCCAGCCCCAGCTCCCAGGGGGTGCCGGCGTGCTTGAGCGAGTTCAGCGGGGACGCGCCGGTGCCGCCGTCGTGGCCGGAGATCAGGATGACGTCGGCCTTGAGCTTCGCCACGCCCGCCGCGACGGTGCCGACGCCGACCTCGCTGACGAGCTTGACGTGCACCCGGGCGGACGGGTTGACGCACTTCAGGTCGTGGACGAGCTGCGCGAGGTCCTCGATGGAGTAGATGTCGTGGTGCGGCGGCGGGGAGATCAGGCCGACGCCGGGGGTGGCGTGCCGGGTACGGGCGATCCAGGGCCAGACCTTGTTGCCGGGCAGCTGCCCGCCCTCGCCGGGCTTGGCGCCCTGCGCCATCTTGATCTGGAGGTCGTCGGCGTTGACCAGGTATTCGCTGGTCACCCCGAACCGGCCGCTGGCGATCTGCTTCACGGCGGAGCGGCGGGCCGGGTCGTGCAGCCGGTCGACGTCCTCGCCGCCCTCGCCGGTGTTGGACTTGCCGCCGAGGCGGTTCATCGCGATGGCGAGGGTCTCGTGCGCCTCCGCCGAGATCGACCCGTACGACATGGCGCCGGTGGCGAACCGCTTGACGATCTCGGTGGCCGGTTCGACCTCGTCGAGCGGCACCGGGGGCCGCACGCCCGTACGCAGGGTGAACAGCCCGCGCAGCGAGCCGGCCGCCGCGGCCAGCTCGTCGACCTTGGCCGTGTACTGGCGGAAGACGTCGTACTGGCGGCTGCGGGTGGCGTGCTGGAGCAGGAAGACCGTCTCCGGGTTGAACAGGTGCAGCTCGCCCTCGCGGCGCCACTGGTACTCGCCGCCGACCTCCAGCCGGTCGGACGCCACGGCGCCCGGCGGCGGCCAGGCCACGGCGTGCCGGGCGGCGACCTCGGCGTGGATGCCGTCCAGCCCGATCCCGCCGATCTTGCTCGGGGTGCCCCGGAAGTAGCGGTGGACCAGCTTGGCGTCCAGCCCGACGGCCTCGAAGACCTGCGCCCCGCAGTACGACGACACCGTCGAGATGCCCATCTTGGACATGATCTTCAGGACGCCCTTGCCGAGGCCCTTGACGTAGTTGCGCACGGCCTTGGCCGGTTCCGTGCCGACGAGCGCCCCGGTGGAGATCATGTCCTCCACCGACTCGAACGCCAGGTACGGGTTCACCGCCGCCGCGCCGTAGCCGATCAGCACCGCCGCGTGGTGCACCTCGCGGCAGTCGCCGGACTCGACGATCAACGCCACCTGGGTGCGGGTCTGCTCGCGCACGAGGTGCTGGTGCACGGCGGCGGTGAGCAGCAGCGACGGGATGGGGGCGAGGTCGGCGTTGGAATCCCGGTCCGACAGCACCAGGATGCGGACGCCGTCCTCGATGGCCTCGGAGACGTGCCGGCAGATCTCCGTCAGCCGGGCCTTGATCCCGGCGCCGCCCTCCCGGACCCGGTAGAGCCCGGAGACCCGGACCGCCTTGAAGCCGGGCAGGTTGCCGTCCTCGTCGATGGAGAGGATCTTCGCCAGCTCGTCGTTGTCGATCACCGGGTACGGCAGCACGATCTGCCGGCAGCTCGCCGGGCCCGGGTCGAGCAGGTTGCCCTCCGGGCCGATGGTGGACGCCAGGCTGGTCACCAGCTCCTCGCGGATGGCGTCCAGCGGCGGGTTGGTGACCTGCGCGAAGAGCTGATGGAAGTAGTCGTAGAGCAGCCGCGGCCGGGTGGAGAGCGGGGCGATCGGGGTGTCGGTGCCCATCGAGCCGAGCGGCTCGGCGCCCGTGCGCGCCATCGGCGCGAGCAGGATCTTCAGCTCCTCCTCGGTGTAGCCGAAGGTCTGCTGACGGCGGCGTACGGAATCGTGGGTGTAGACGGTGTGTTGGCGCGGGGGCAGGTCGGTCAGCTCGATCAGGCCGGCGTGCAGCCAGTCGGCGTACGGCTGCTCGGCCGCCAGCTCCGCCTTGATCTCCTCGTCGTGCACGATCCGGCCGGCGACGGTGTCGACCAGGAACATCTTCCCCGGCTGGAGGCGGCCCTTGGCGACCACCCGGGCGGGGTCGAGGTCGAGCACGCCCGCCTCGCTGCCGAGCACCACGAGCCCGTCGTCCGTACGCCACCAGCGCCCCGGGCGCAGCCCGTTGCGGTCCAGCACGGCGCCGACGACCTCGCCGTCGGTGAAGGCGACCGACGCCGGCCCGTCCCACGGCTCCATCAGGCTCGCGTGGAAGCGGTAGAAGGCGCGCTTGTCGGCGGCCATGTCGGGGTCGTTCTCCCACGCCTCGGGGATCATCATCAGCACCGCGTGCGGCAGGCTCCGCCCGGCCAGGTGCAGCAGTTCGAGGACCTCGTCGAAGTTCGCCGAGTCGGAGGCGGCCGGGGTGCACACCGGGAAGACCCGGCGGATGTTGCCCGGCAGGTTCGGGGTGCGCAGCAGCGCCTCGCGGGCCTGCATCCAGTTGCGGTTGCCCCGGATCGTGTTGATCTCGCCGTTGTGCGCGATCAGCCGGTACGGGTGCGCCAGCGGCCAGGAGGGGAACGTGTTGGTGGAGAAGCGGGAGTGCACCAGCGCGATCGCGCTCTCCACCCGCGCGTCGGCCAGCTCCGGATAGAACGCCGGGAGCTGGTCGGGGGTGAGCATGCCCTTGAACACCATGGTCCGCCCGGACAGCGACGGGAAGTAGGCCGGCACGCCCCGCTCGGCGCTCTCCCGCTCGGCCTGCTTGCGCACGCAGAACGCGACCCGCTCCAGCTCGACACCGCCCAGCGGCGACCCGGCCGGCCCGGCCGCCGAGCCCGTGAGCCGGCGCGCGGCGAGGAAGAGCTGCCGCACCCGGGGCATCGCCGCGAGGGCGGTCTCGCCGAGGCCGCTCGGGTCAACCGGCACGTCCCGCCAGCCGAGCACGTCGGCCCCCTCGACCAGCGCGTACTTCTCCACCACGCGGCGCGCGCGGGCCTCGGCGTCGTCGTCGTCGGGAAGGAAGACCAGGCCGGTGGCGTACTCGCCGGCGGGCGGCAGCGGGAAGTCCACCACCGCGCGCAGGAACGCGTCCGGAATCTGGATCATGATGCCCGCGCCGTCGCCGGTGTTGGGTTCCGCGCCTCGGGCTCCCCGGTGGTCCAGCCGGCAGAGCGCGTCGAGGCCGTTGACCACGACCGCGTGCGAGCGCCGCCCGTGCAGGTCCGCCACGAAGGCCACACCGCAGGCGTCGTGCTCCTGCGCGGGGTCGTAGAGCCCGGCCGCGGGCGCACCCGGGCCGAGGTGCGGGGCCTGCTTCGGGCTGCTGTGAGGGTACGGAAAGGCCACCGGGCCTCCTGTCGTCGCTCAGGGTGGATCTCGATCGGGACGACGTCGGCCCTCAAGGGTCTATTGAGTCTACGTTAGGGTCCGGCGCGCAAGGCCAGTGCAGATTGATCACACCTTCCAGACTCTGGGACGTGTAGTCTCGCGCGGTGGATTTTCTCGACAGGGACCTGTTCGGCCGGTTGGAGCACTTCTACGACGCGGTGCCCCGGGACGCGGCGCGTACGGAGGAGTACGGCCCCCTCGTGCTGTTCGTCAGGGAAGGCGCCGGCTGGCCGTTCTACGCCCGGCCCCGGCTCGACGCCACCGGTGCGCCGTCGCTGGCGGACATCACGGCCGTACGCGAGCGGCAGCGCGAACTCGGCCTGCCCGAGGCCCTCGAATGGGTGCACGAGACCAGCCCCGACCTGCTGGCCGTGGCCCGCTCGGCGGGGCTGGCGGTATTGGAGGCGCCGCTGATGGTGCTCGACCCGGCCGCCCTGCCCGACCCGGGCACCCTCACGGACGTACCGCTGCGGATGCTCGACGCGGCGGCGCGCGACTTCGCGGCGGACGTGGCGGCGCGGCGGGCGGTCGCCGCCGTCGGGTTCTCCGCGGCCGGCACCGAACCCGGCGCGGCCGGCACCGCGCAACGCGACGCCGCGATGGCCGAGCTGGACGAGGCGGCGCTCGACGAGGAGCGGAGCCGCGTCGCGGACGGCCGGCGCCTGTCCGTGCTGGCGGAGACGCCCGCCGAGGGCGCGCTGGCCAGCGGGATGGCGATGCGCGTCGGCGACGTCGCCGAGATCGCCGGCGTGGCCACCCTGCCGGCCGCCCGCCGCCGTGGCCTGGGCGCGGCGGTCACCGCCACGCTGGCCCGCGAGCTGCTGGCCGCCGGCACCGACCTGGTCTTCCTCTCGGCGGGCAGCGAGGACATCGCCCGGGTCTACCTGCGCGTCGGCTTCCGCCGCGTCGGCACCGCCTGCATCGCCGAACCCACCCCCGTCACCCCCTGACG